>JBILWQ010000006.1:0-18753 GCA_044369805.1 Phycisphaerales bacterium | reverse complement strand
GCCTTCGAGTTCCGCGCCGTCTGGTTGTGCTCCACGATCTCCGCAAGCACCGCCTTGGCAATGTCGGCACTGAGTTGCGGTTCCGCCGCCATGACGGTCAGGGTGATGATGCGAGGTCCCCCCGAACCAGGCGAGGCCTTGGAAGCCACCATCGTGATGTTCCGGTCCAGCATCTCGCAACTTCGGAGCATCCGTTCCCGGTCGGTGCTTCCCGGCTGGTCCAGGAACTTCAGAAGCGTCTCCTGCCGGCCAAGGCTGGCGATCGTGAAGGGCTGAACCAGGATCTTCTCGAGGAATGACGGGCTCTCGACCAGCGCCATGAAATAGTCCGCCGAGGACGTGTCGTCCCCCAAATCGATCGGGTTACCTGGTCCCGCGATGGCACCCATGCGGCTCGTGACGCCCCGCGCCGAGGAGGGGATGAACTTGGCGGTGCTGGTGAACACGGGCTCGGCAAGCAGCACCTTGACGGCCGTCACCACCACGCTGGCCGTGGCCACCCAGAACACGGTCCATCGCTGCCGGAGCAGGACATTCACAAGGGCCAGGGGCCGGATCGCCGGCTCCTCGACCGGACCCAGAGTGTCGGGCCCAGCACCAGAATCATCCGAGGTTTGTGGCACGGCGGGATGACTCATCGGGGCTCCGCTGTCGGTCGGGTGGCCACGGACACCACGCTTCCAGCCGTCAGCACGGGGTTGAAGGCCTCGCCCTCCTTGGCGCTCAGCATGCTGCCATCCGGCATGTGAACCACCAGGCGACCCGGATCGGCATTGGGCGCGAAGCCCCCGCAGAGGTTGATGTAGTAGCCCAGCGGTGCCCCATCGATGAACTGGATCACGGCTGGCTTGACCACGGCGCCCTTCACCTCCACGGTCCTCATGCGTTCCGTGTCGCGCTGGAAGGGGATCTCGACCACGCTGCCAGGGGACACCATCGGATCCTCGCTCCGGGGCACCATGCGGACGGCGTTGTTGGCGGCCACGATCATCTGGCGATCGAGATCCGCCTTCTCCAGGTAGCCGCCGCACTGGGCGATGTACTGAGACAGGCTCTGGCCCGCGCGGTGCTGGACGGTGAGCGGCCGCGTGACGGCACCCCGCACCTGCACCGTGCCGGGATTCGTCGGCACGAAGAGGCGATCGCCATCCTTGAGCACGATGTCCTCGGGACCTCCCGGGGCCTTCATCGCCTCCGCAAGTTGGATGGTCACGTCATAGGTCTCCGCGGTCGCCCCAGGGGTCTGGTTCACGATGTTCCGCCGCCGCAGCAGGGTGGCGCCCTCGGGCAAGGCCTCGGGCCGCAGACCGCCGGCCTTCTTGACCAGGCTTGAGACCGTCTCGTTCCGGTCAGCGAGTGAGTAGTCACCCGGCAGGAGCACCTCGCCGCGCACGCTGACCACCTGCAGGGGCTCCCATCCGAGCACGTTGCGGATCATCACCCGGTCGAACGCCTTCAGCCGCGTCTGCTTCTCCCGGGGCGTCCTGACGAAGTCGGCGGGGACCGGCACCACCAGCGTGGGATAGACACGATTCGAGTTGTCCTCCTTGGCCCCCTCGGCCTCCGAGCGCGCGATCACCGCCTCCACCCGATACGCATCGGGACGCAGCCCGCCGGAGAGCACGATCAGGTCCTCAAGGGTCAGATCCTCCGCCAGGTCATAGGGGCCGGGCCGCTTGATCAATCCATCGATCGTGACCTGACGCTGCATGGTCAGGTCATCATGCGAGTAGATCCGGATGACGTCGTTGTCCTCCAGGGCCATGTTCGCCGTTGGATCGTTCGAGAGAACTCGCCCCAGGTCGAAGGCGATGATGCGCTCCCCCACGCCGCCGGGCACCTTGCGGATCACGTGGGCTCGCTCCACGAAGGTCCGCTTCAGGAAGTCGGGATCCTGGAAGCCTCCCAGCGTGAACAGCAGGTCATACAGGGTCATGTTGCGGGCCAGCTTCTGCTTGCCCGGGTTCTTCACGTGTCCCTGCAGCGTGACGAACTTGTCCTCGCCGGCCAGTCCCCAGGCGGACTGGACCAGCACCTCGTCCATCTCGCGCAGGGGAAAGTTGGCGGCGGGGTTGTCCGCGAAGGTGAACTGCCCCTCGGGCCCCTTGGTGTAGAGGGTCGCCAGGGGGAAGGTGATCAGGCGCTTGGTGAAGTCACTCTCGGTGCGGATGAGGTCCGCTCGATCCAGGAAGGCGTACTCCCGCAGTCCCTCGCCCTTGGCGATGAGGTCCGAAAGCCGCATGCCGGGCTGCCACTCGTAGGTTCCTGGTCGCGTGATGCCCTCGCCACGGATCGTGACGATGTTCTTGCGGACCTGCACGTTGCGGCCCACCGTGACCACATCCCCATCCTGCAGGTCGAAGTCCACCTTGGGGTCGGCTAGCATGGCGGCCAGGTCCACATCCAGGTAGCGCTCGCCCTGGTTCACCTCGGAGCGGCGGACCTGCACCTGACGCAGGTAGGCCTCTGGGGTGGGGCCACCAGCGAACTCCATGGCTTCCTTGAGTCCCTCGTCACCCACCATCTCGTAGCTCACGGGCCGCCGAACCTCGCCCTTCAGGGTCACGGTCTTCCGCTTCAGGGGCACGATCAGGTAGTCGCCCGGCTGCAGGCGGATCTTCTTGTAATCGATCTTGCCGCGCAGGAAGAAGTCGTACAGGTCGACGGTGTCGATGGTGCCGTCGCTGCGACGGATCCGGATCTCGCGCAGCGAGCCCACGGGCCGGACGCCGCCGGCGTTGTGGAGCAGGTTGACCACGTTGGCCACGGCGGCGCTCACCGCGTAGGCGCCGGGCTTCTCCACCTCGCCCACCACGTAGATGAGCATGGGCCTGATCTGGCCAAGGCGCACGTCCACGTTGGCGGTGCTCTTGAGCGGATCCCTGGCGTTGATGTACGCCGCGTAGATCTGCGAAAGCGCATTGACCAGCATGGGCCGAAGTTCCTTCAGGGTGACGCCATTGGCCTGCAGGCGGCCACCCTCGTTGGGCAGTTCCAGGAAGCCACCATCTGAGACCACCAGGTTGAACTTCTCGTTCATCTCCCCCCAGATGCTCACCACGATCTCGTCACCGGGACTGAGCAGGTACTGCTCATCGATGGGTCCCTGAATGATGGCTCCCGCGTTGCCACCGAAGGTGTCGTAGCCGAAGCCCGGCGCGGAGGCTGAGCCCTCGGCAGCCTTGCCTGCGGCGCCCAAGAGGTCACCCACCCGCGTTCCAGCCTGACCGGTGGCGGCGTCTCCGGAGCTGACCCCCGATGTCCCTGCTGGTCCAGCACCTGGAGCGGTGGTGGAAGCGGCGGCCGGAGCAGCAGCCGGTGCCGCAGCCGGTGCGGCCGATGCGGATCCCGTGTCACCTTGACTCCACGCGGGCTGAGCCCAGGCGATGGCGGCGATCAATGCGATCAGAGCAGTCACGATGGCGCGGGGCATCTTCATGGCGTTCCCTGGGATCCCGGAAGTTCAACGCAATCGTAACGGGGCGGGTCGGGTCAGGCCTGCAGGGGCCCCATGGTCCCTTCGAGCAGTCCAAGCACCAGGCGATCAGCCTTGTGGGCGTCGAACCGCCTGTCGGCGAGGCGGGCGGAAGCGGCACCCATGGCCGCTCTCGCCGCGGCGTCCTTGCCCAGTCGCCTCATGGCCTCGGCCAGTGCCTCCGGATCGCCCACAGGCACCAGCCAACCATTCTCGCCGGTGGACACGGTCTCTCGGCACCCCGGGGCATCGCAGGTGATGATGGGTCGACCCATCGCCATGGCCTCGATCACAACCTTGCTGGTGCCCTCGCGGTGGCTGGGCAGGACCAGGACGCTGCATGCCGCGATGGCTGGTCGAATGTCTTCGGTCTCGTTCAGATGCTCCACCCCCGACTGCTCAAGACTGCGAAGCAGCTCGCCCGGATGCATCGCGGATGGATTCGCATCATGCAGGGGTCCGAGCCATGCGAAGGTGGCATCTGGCAGTGTGGCTCGCGCTATCCGGCAGGCCTGCAGGTATTCCGGCAGGCCCTTCTCCCGCAGGGGCCGGGACACCATCAGGAAGGCAGCATGGCTTGGAAGCGGTGCGGGCCTGAATTGGTCCAGGTCCACGCCCGACCCGGGAATCATGACCACGCGTTGCTCTGCATCCGCGCGGAGCGCCCCGCACAGGGCAAGCTCCCGCCGATCCTCCTCGTTCTGGATCAGGATCGCGTCGCAGTGATCGAAGGCGCGTCGAAAGAGCATGGCCTTGGCCCTGCGGACCCACCAGGCACCCAGTCCGTCGCCGATGAACCCGTGACCGAGGCCCGTGACCATGCCGATCACCCTTGTCACACCCGCGCGTCGCGCCGCCACCGTGCCATGGGCCAGACACTTCGGGTTGTAGGCCAGGACGGCTTCCACGCCGGAACCGCGGAGGGTGTCCTCGATCCACTTGCCGTATACCCGGTCCTTCCAGGGATTCATGCTCGCCGGATCCAGGGGCGCCTCGAGCAGCTGAACCCCCGCCGACTTCAGACGGCTGCGGGCTCCTCGTTCATCCCGACCCGTGATGGCCAGCACCTCGTGACCCGCCGCCTGGGCGGCGCGGATCAGACTGCCCCGAAAGGCCAGGACCCGGTGTGCGTCACGACCGATCAAAGCCATTCTCATGCGGCTGGTCTCCAGTGCCGGGACCACTGCAGCAGCATGAGCCGGTTCCACGTCCATTCGGCGTCGGTGACGCGCCGTGACTGGAGTTCCCGCTCCATTCCATCAAGGCATGACTGCTCGATCCAGGGCCAGCGGGCGCGACGTCCCTCGAGGGTCTCCAGCATCGCCCACTCGCGGAGCGGTCCGTGCAGCCATCGAGCCAGCGGCACGGCGAAGCCTCGCTTGGGTGCCTGAAGCACGCTCTCGGGCAGTTGCCCCTGCATCAGGCGCCTCAGGATCCACTTGCCGCGACCTTCACGCACCCGCATGCCCACGGGAAGCGACCACGCGAACTCCACGATCCGGTGGTCAAGCAGCGGTACCCGCACCTCCAGGCCCACGGACATGCTTGCGCGATCCACCTTCGTGAGCAGGTCATCGGGCAAGTAGCCCGTCAGATCCGCCAGTTGCATACGCGAGAGGAAATCCGGAAGGGCGGATTCCGAGTCCCTTCGCCACCATGGGCTTGCGGGGCCGCCGTCGCGGCCGGTCAGCGTGCCGTAGGCATCTCTCTCGTGCGCGGCCATCAGCATGCCGGCCCAGCGGTGGATGCGTCGTCCGATCGGAAGTCCTCGCAGTCGAGCGGGCAGCAGTGGATCCGCCACCCTCCGCAGCGTGTCCAGACTGCCAGGGCCAAGCGACTTTGCTGCTGCGGCCATCGCCATACGCAGCGGTCGAGGCACCCGGCGAGCCCGGGCCCAGCCGGCCGCCGCGTGCACGTGCCGGTGGTATCCGCCGAAGACCTCGTCGCCCCCGTCACCGGAAAGCGCCACCACCACGTGACTGCGCATGGCCTGACTGATCACGCGTGTCGGCACCTGACTGGAGTCGGCGAAGGGTTCGTCATGGATCTCCGCCAGTCGCGGCACCAGGTCCGCGCATGCCTGCGGACCCACGTGGATCTCCCGAAGCGGGACCCCGGCTGACCGAGCCGTGGCGGCTGCGTGCAAGCCCTCATCGAATTCCGGCTCATTGAATCGGGCCACGAAGGCCTCGGGTGCGGTTGCCCCACACGCCTTCGCCATGTGAAGCACCGTGCCGGAATCGATGCCGCCTGAAAGCATGACGCCCAAAGGCACATCGGAAACCAGGTTCTCGCTCACCACGGTCTGCAGCAGCGACTTCAGCCGGTCGAGGGTCTGGGGAACTTCCGCTCCGGCATCGGAGTGGTTCATGCCGGCGTTCGCGGAGGCATGCGCGGCAATCATCAGCGCATCCCACCAGCACCGGACGGCGCAGCGACCCGTGTCCAGATCCAGTTCCAGCCGATGACCGGGCGGCAAGCGGTGCACGCCGCGCCATACGGATGCCTCACCCGTGATGCAGTCATGGCTGGCGTATCCGAGCATGGCGGCGGAGTCCACGGCACGCGAACTCTTCGGCAAGGTCAGCAGGGCACGTGCCTCGCTCGCGAAGGCGAAGAGGCCGTGTCCCTCAGCGCCGATCCATGTCCAGTGCATGGGCTTGATGCCGATGCGATCGCGGACCAGGTGCAGTCGCCGCTGGGTCAGATCCAGGAGTGCAACCGAGAACATTCCGGCAAGACGTTCGAGCGTTGGCTCCAGACCCTTGGTGGCGACCGTCTCGAGCAGCGCCTCGGTGTCGGCATGACCCCGAAGCTCCACGCCACAGCGACGTAGATCCGACCGGAGCGCTGCCGCGTTGGTGATCTCGCCGTTGAGCATGACCATCCAGCGTCCATCCCGGGAGGTCATCGGTTGACGGCCCGCCGGTGAAGGATCGATCACCGAGAGCCGGCGGAATGCCAGTCCGGTCCGCACGGATGCTTCGAAATGGAACTGGCTGTCGTCGGGACCACGGTGAGCCAGTGACGCGGCCATGGCCTCGAGAGCGGTCTGCTCGCGGCCCGCCAGCAGGCCCGAGCGGTCCACGAAACCGGCCAGTCCACACATGCATGAAGTGTAGGAGGCGGTGGATGGCGATCGGGCGATCCATTCGTCCCGCTACCCTGATCGCTTCATGGAACCCGAGATGGTGAGCCCCGGCGTTCCGTGCCAGTCTTCCTGCATCAAGCGAGGGAGGCTTCGCTGAGCATGTGTGGCTTGGCATGCATCATCCGGACGGACGGATCCGATGCCCAGGCGATCGCCCGGGACATGCTTGGGCGCGTCCGGCACCGCGGGCCGGACGGTCAGGGCGAAGCCGGGATTGCGGTCGCCCCGGGTATCGATCTGGCCATGTCGCATGCCCGCCTCGCCATCCTCGGGCGGGGGCCACAGGGCGCTCAGCCCTTCGTGCGAGGGCCCATCACGCTGGTCTACAACGGCGAGATCTACAACTACCTGGAGATCCGTTCCGAACTTCTCCGCGAGGGATGCAGCGTGAGAGGTGGCAGCGACACCGAGGTGATCGCGGCGGCCTGGGAGGCGTGGGGGCCTGAATGCCTGCAGCGCCTTGGCGGCATGTTCGCCATGGTGGTGTGGGATGGACGGACCCGACGGTTGGTGGCCGCTCGCGACGCCTTCGCGATCAAGCCGCTGCACATGCTTCGCACGTCGGCAGGCCTGGCGTTCGCCAGCGAGATCAAGCAGTTCCGGGCCCTGCCGGAGTGGCGCCCCGAGGCGGATGGCGAGATGCTCGGCGCATTCCTGGCGATGGGGCTGCATGACACCGATCCAGTCCGGACCTTCTTCCGCGACGTGGTTCGTGTGGAGCCGGGCACGTGGATCGAGGTGCCGCTGGAGGGGGGTGACCTGGGTCAGCCACGGATCCGGCGTTTCGCCGATGCCGGGGCCGTGCCCGACGTGTCCGTCCATGACCACCGTGAGGCCGTCAAGGTGGTCCGGGAGCAGGTGCTGGCCTCAGTCCGGGATCACCTGGTGTCGGAGGTGCCCGTGGGCAGTTGCGCTTCGGGTGGAACGGATTCATCGATCGTCGTCGCCGCGGCCACCCGGCATCTGGGACGGGGCCCGGATCTCTTCCATGCCCGCACGGCTGCCGGAGGCATGGATGAGCTTGCGTTCGTGCAGGCCCTTGCCGCGCAGACAGGCAGTTGCGTGCACGTGGTCGACATCACGCCGCAGGCTGTCCGTGATGCCTTCGATCAGGTCGTGGTGACGCAGGATGAACCCTTCAGCGATGCCTCGGTGATCGGGCAGTGGCTGCTCATGCAGCGGGCGCGTCAGGAGGGGGTGCCGGTGCTGCTGGATGGGCAGGGATCCGACGAGATGTTCATGGGATACGCCAAGTACCAGTTCCACCACATGCAGGACCTGCTTCGCTGCGGACGCCTGCTGCCCATGGCCGCACACATGCTCCGTCTGCTGGCCAGCGGCGAGCATGGTGGCCTGCGACTTTGGAGGAAGATGCAGCGGTACCTGCCCCGATCGTTCCGGAGATCGGGCGCGTTGCCGCTGCCGTCGTGGGTCTCCGGGACCTGCGGTGCGTGGGAGTCGTGGCGAGCCTCGCGGCCCTCGGCGGACCTCGTCGCCCGCCGCGACGTGACCCAGTGGAGTCTGCCACTGCTGCTGCGCTACGAGGACCGGAACAGCATGGCGCACGGCGTGGAGGCGCGCGTGCCCTACGTGAGCTGGCGGGTCATGCGGGCGGCGCGGTCGATCGACCCGGCGCTGCACGTGCGCGGGGGGCGGGTGAAGTCGCTGCTTCGCGAGGCCTTCGCGGCGGACCTGCCGGCGGAGATCGCGCGCCGCAGGACGCGTCTTGGTTTCGTGACGGCGTGGGACGCGTGGGTGGCGCCGGGCGGGCCGCTGGGGGAGTGGGCGGGGGAGTGTCTTCAGGCATCACGCCACGAATGGCTTGGCGGACCTGATGGCCAGGATGTCGCGACGAGGCTTCGGGGTAGCCCGTCGGGTCGGGACACTCTGCTCAGGTGGCTCTCAGTGAGTGCTTGGGCCCGATCCTGGCCGGTGCCAATCTCCTCATGATCCGGTGAGGAGATCCTCGCTCTGGTCGATGATCGAATCCCCGATGGCCAGACAGGCGGTCGCTGCGGGACTGGGCGCGTTACAGACATGCACCATGCGCCCAAGCCGTTCGATCAGGAAGTCGTCCACCATCGAGCCGTCAGGGGCGACGGCCTGTGCCCGCACTCCCGCAGGCACGGAGCGAAGATGCTCCCGCCGTATCGCCGGAACCAGCGACTGAAGGCTTGCACAGAATCGTGCTGGGTCGAGCGACCTCCGCATCTCGTCGATCCCGCTCCGCCAATGCCGAGCAGCCAGCCTCCAGAATCCGGGATAGGCGAGTGTTTCCGCAAGGTCGCTCAGCCGGATCGTGCCGAAGTGGTAGCCCTCGCGCGCGAACGCGAGCACCGCGTTCGGTCCACATTCCACGCCACCGTGGGCAGTGATGGTCAGGTGCACGCCCAGGAAGGGAAGCGATGGGTCGGGAACCGGATAGATGAGCCCGTTGACCAAGTGGCATGCCTCAGGCGCCAGCTCGAAGTACTCCCCGCGAAACGGCACGATCCGAGCCCTCGGCCGCACCCCGGCGCGTCGAGCCACGCGATCCGAGTGCAGTCCGGCGCAGGCGATCACGAGGGCGGCTTCGCAGGTGCCGCGCGTGGTCTCCGCCACACACGAATCGCCGCGCTCGAGAAGCCGCTGCAGTCGGCACCCAGTGACCAGCGCATGGCCGCGGGAGCGGAGAATCTCCATCATGCGGCGCATGACGAGGGGGTAGTCGGTCACGCCGGATTCAGCGACATGCAGGGCGGCGATGCCGGCGCAGGCCGGTTCGATTCGGCGGACACCATCGGCGTCGATGCGCACCGCCTGCACGCCATTCGCGGATGCCCGTTCGGCCAGGGCGGCGAGACGCGGAAGTTCCTCGGGTCGCGTGGCCACGATTAACTTGCCGCAACGCCGATGCGGAAGACCCTGCTCGTGGAGGAAGGCCTCCAGCTGCGCCTTGCCCCTTCGGCAGAGGGATGCCCTCAGCGAGCCCGGCCTGTAGTAGACGCCCGCATGGATCACGTTGGAGTTGCGGCCCGACTGGTGCGCGCCGATCGACGCCTCCTTGTCGATGATGACGATGCGAAGATCGGGCCGCCGGTCAGACAGCCGCAGGGCGGTCGCCAGCCCGACGATGCCCGCACCGATGACCAGGGCGTCGCAACGGGCTGGAAGGGGGTCGGCCGCGTCCTGCTGCGCTGCTCCGGTGACTCGGTCGGAATGCATGGTCGGAGTCTAGGGTCGGCGATGCCCGGTTCCTGGCGATTCGCTCTGATGGCGGCCGTGCCGGTATCTTTGCTTCACCATGAATCTCAAAGGCAAGCGCGTCCTGGTGATCGGTGGAGCGGGTCTCATCGGCAGTCACGTGGTCGACGAACTGCTGGCCACCGACGTGAAGGAGATCGTCATCTACGACAACTTCTTCCGCGGCTCCATGGACAACCTGCGGACGGCTCTCCAGGATCCGCGAGTCTCCATCTTCCCGCACGGGGGCGACATCCTGCAGAGGGACATCCTCGAGAAGGCCATGGAGGGCATCGATGGCGTGTTCCACCTGGCCGCCCTGTGGATCCTGCAGTGCCACGAGTATCCCGACACGGCCTTCGAGGTGAATGTTCGTGGCACGTTCAACGTGGCCATGGCGGCGATCCGCCAGAAGGTGAAGCGAGTGGTGTACAGCTCCAGCGCGTCGGTCTACGGGGATGCGCTCGAGATTCCCATGACCGAGGACCATCCCTACAACAACTTCACCTTCTACGGGGCGAGCAAGATCGCCGGAGAGCACTTCTTCAAGAGTCTGGGGCATCGCTACGGCCTCCCGTGGGTGGGTCTTCGATACATGAACGTCTACGGGCCGCGGCAGGACTACAAGGGTGCCTACATCGCCGTGATGCACAAGATCCTTGACCGCATCGAGCAGGGGCAGCGGCCCATGGTCTACGGCGATGGTTCGCAGCAGTACGACTTTGTCCATGTCCGGGACGTGGCTCGCGCCAACGTGCTCGCCATGCAGGGCGAGGCGTCAGGGCAGTGCTACAACGTCGGTCGCGGCATCGGCACGTCGATCAAGGAACTCACCGAGATCCTGCTCGATCTCACGGGAAGCGATCTCCCGATTCAGTACGAGCCGGCGGGCCTGACCTTCGTGACCAATCGGATCGGTTCGATCGACGCCGCGAAGCGGGACTTCGGCTTCACCTGGTCCGTGGATCTGGAGGAAGGCCTCCGGAGTCTCATCGAGTGGAGAAACGCCGACCGGGAATCCCTCCGAGCCAAGCAACTGGCCGTCGGCGGGGTCTCGAACGCCTGACGCATGTGCGGCATCGCGGGCTACCTGCGGCTCGACTCGGGATCGGCGGATGCCCGTGTGGTGGCTGCGATGGGTGCGGCCGTGGCCCATCGGGGGCCGAACGGCAGCGGTGTGCTCGTGGACGGGCCCTGCGGCCTGGCGCATCGCCGTCTCGCGATCATCGACCTGACGGAGGCCGCCGCGCAGCCGATGACATCGGCGGATGGTCGGCACGTGATCGTCTACAACGGCGAGGTCTACAACTTCCGCGAGATCCGCGAGCGCCTTCGCTCCGAAGGCGTGATCATCCGTTCGGAGAGCGACACGGAGGTGGTGCTCGAGGCAGTCGCGAGGTGGGGGGAACGTGCCATTCCCATGTTCAACGGCATGTTCGCGGCCGCCGTCTGGGATCGGCGCGAACGGCGACTTCTCCTCTTCCGGGATCGCTACGGCATCAAGCCGCTCTACTGGATGCAGGACACCTCGGCGATCCTGTTCGGCTCCGAACAGAAGGCCATCCTTTCCATGCCGGGCATCCGCCCTGGGATCGACCTCGAGGCCATGCTGGAGTACCTCACCTTCCAGAACATCTTCACAGATCGGACCCTGCTCCAGGGCATCCACATGCTTCCCGCGGGATGCCTGGCGATCATCGATGCCACGGGTTCAGTGCGGGTGAGGCGATGGTGGGACTTCAATTTCCGGGAGGACAGTTCCGATCGATCCGAGGCGGACTGGGCCGATGAGCTGGATGCCCTCTTCGAGCAGGCGGTCCGAAGGCAACTCGTCTCGGATGTGGATGTGGGGGCCTTCCTCTCGGGAGGCATGGATTCCGGCGCCATCGTCGGGGTCGCTTCGCGTCATCTGCAGCAGATGCGCACGTTCACCTGCGGCTTCGACCTGAGCTCCGCCTCGGGTGTGGAACTCAACTTCGATGAGCGACGGGCCTCCGAGGCCATGTCGTATCGGTTCGGAACGGAGCACTACGAGATGGTGCTCAAGGCTGGCGACATGGAGCGATGCATGCCTTCCGTGGTGCGTGCCCTCGAGGAGCCCCGCGTGGGCCAGAGCTACCCCAACTGGTACGTCTCTCGGCTTGCCAGCAAGTTCAATCGGGTGGTTCTGGCCGGCACCGGCGGCGACGAACTCTTCGGCGGCTATCCCTGGCGTTACCTCCGCGTCGCGGGAAGCCGGGATTTCGAGCACTTCATCGACGACTACTACCTCTACTGGCAGCGGCTGATTCCAAACGCCACGTTGCGACGGCTCTTCGCGCCGGTCGAGTCGCGCACGCGGCATGTCTGGACGCGCGACATTTTCCGTGACGTGTTCACCGAGCGGCCCAGCTGTCTCGAGCGCCCCGAGGACTACGTGAATCTGTCTCTGCACCTGGAGGCCAGGACCTTCCTGCATGGACTGCTGACCGTCGAGGACAAGCTTGGCATGTCCCACGGCCTGGAGACGCGCGTCCCGTTCCTGGACAACGATCTCGTCGATTTCGCCATGCGGCTGCCCGTGCGCTTCAAGGTCCGGAGCATGGGCGCGGCCGAGCGCCTCGACGAGAACGATCCCGGCTCGAAGGGCGCCCGATACTTCCAGCGCACCGCCGATGGCAAGGCGCTGCTGCGGTCGGTGATGAGCCGACACATTCCGCGCGAGGTCGTGGACCGGGAGAAGCAGGGCTTCTCCGCGCCCGACGCGTCGTGGTTCCGGGGCGAGAGCATTGACTACGTGCGGAGCATGCTGCTCACTGGGAAGACGCGGCTTGGGGGCATCCTGGATGGCGCCGTGATCAGGGAGCTGCTCGCGGATCACTTGGAAGGCCGCCACAACAGGCGCCTGCTCATCTGGTCGTTCCTGCATCTGGAGGAGTGGCTTGGACAGCACGAAGCGAACATGGCGGAGAGCCCCCTGTCGGGAGCGGGCCATGTTCGGGCGTGAGGCGATGGCGTGGCACCTCTCCATCTGGAGGCACCGGCGGCTGGTTCTGGAGCTTGCCCGGCGAGAGGTCGTCGAGCGGACGGCGGGGCAGGCGCTTGGCATCATCTGGTCACTTCTGGTGCCAGTGGTGCAGATCGCCGTCTACCTCTTCGTGTTCGTGGTGGTGCTGCGAGCCCGACTTGCACTACCCGCGCCCGAGGGCCGTGACTATGCGTCCTACATCCTGATCGGCCTCGTGCCGTGGCTCGCCCTGCAGGACCTGGTGTCGCGTGCGGCGGTGCTGGGTCCGAGTCATCGGAGCGTGCTGAAGCAGACGGTGTTCCCCGCGGATGTCCTTCCAGCCAAGACGGTGGGTGCTGCGCTCTTTCCCTTCGCGATCTCCCTGCTTGGCGTGCTGGCGTTCATGGCCTTTCGGGGTGGTCTGGACACTGGCACGCTGCTGCTGGTGCCTGCGGTGGGGTTGCTGATCGGCTGGATGCTCACGCTGGCCTATGCATTGGCGACCGTCGGCGTCTTCTTCCGGGACATCAAGGATGTGGCGTCGTTGCTCATGTTCGCGGCCACGTACCTCGCACCAATCGTCTACGAGCCGTCGGCGGTGCCAGCGGCGTTGCGACCCCTGATCGCGTTGAATCCATTCAGCTGGCTGCTGTGGTGCTTTCAGGACGCAGGATTCCACGGCCAGATCCAGCATCCATGGGCATGGGCGGCCAGTGCGGCCGTGGCCCTGCTGGGCCCGGCCCTTGCGCATGCCCTCTTCGCGCGTGCCAGGCCATATTTCTCGGAGTTCCTGTGAGCGGATCATCCGTCATCCAGACCCGTTCGTTGGGCAAGACCTATCGCGTCTATCGGCGTCCCATGGATCCGCTGCTGGAGGTCATCACGCGCAGGCCCCGACACCGGCTGGTGCACGCCCTTCGCGATGTCTCGCTGGACATCCCTGCGGGAGAGACCGTCGGCGTGATCGGGCGCAACGGTGCAGGCAAGAGCACCCTGCTCAAGATTCTCGCGGGCACTATGGCCCAGTCATCCGGGCAATTCCAGATGCAGGGCAAGGTGAGTGCCATTCTGGAACTCGGCACCGGGTTTCACCCCGAGAGCACGGGCCGCGAGAACATCCTGCTGGGTGGCCTGTATCTGGGCATGTCGCGGGCCGAGATTCGCCGGAAGCTGGACTGGATCATCGACTTCAGTGGGCTTGGCAACGTCATCGATCAGCCGTTCAAGACCTACTCGAGCGGCATGCAGGCCCGGCTCACCTTCTCCACCGCGGTCAGCGTCGACCCGGAGATCTTCATCGTGGATGAGGCGCTCGCGGCGGGTGATGCGGCCTTCGTGAGCAAGGCGCTTCAGCGGATCAGGTCCATCTGTGAATCCGGGGCCACGGTTCTCTTCGTGACGCACAGCACCGATCTTGTGCGACGCCTGTGCCGGAGGGCCATCCTCTTCAAGGATGGACAGGTGGCGATGGACGGCGATCCTGGTCGTGTCACCGGAGTGCATGATGCCGAGTGTCTGGCGGTGTCAGCATCCAGCATCGAGGAGACCGACCGTGGCGCCCGATCCGGAGATGGGCCAGTCCATATCGAGAGGATCGAGGCGATTGGAGCCAATGGCGAACCCGTGGCCATGGTGGCTCAAGGATCCCCTCTGACGATTCGGGTCCATGTGCGCAGCGATCGGCCAGCCGAGAACCCCATCGTGTGGGTCAAGTTCACTCGGTCTGATGGAGTGATGGCGACGAGTTGGCTGAGTAGCGAGCCGGAGCCTGTGGAAACGGGCGCGTTTCCCGCCGGAGCAGCGTCTTTCGACCTCGTCATGGATCGGGTGCTGCTCGGTGATGGCCAGTTCGATGTCACGGTGGGGATCTTCCCAAAGCGCGAGCATGCGTCGGAGACAGCGTTCTATGTCGATCCAATGACGCTCTGGGAGCGCGCCGTTCGCATCGGAGTGCGTCGGCCGGGGCGGCCTCTCTCGACTCTCTTCGATCAACCGGTGCGGATGGTGTTCTCTGGAAGCGCGAGAAGCGACCCCCAGGGGTAGGTGGGTCGGTTTGCCTTCACGCGGGTATAGGCGCATCCCGGCAACGACAACGCTGGGCGGATAGGCTCCAGGCATGTTGTCGCGGCGGATACCAATCGTGATGACGCGCACGGCGCTTCAAGATGCGTTGAAGGTGACGATGGCGGATCATCGAGCGGCAACAGTTCAGGATGTCTCCCGACAGATGCTCTCGGTGCGTGCCTCGTTGGCTGCGATGATCAGGGAGTCGCAGTCCCCTCATGGTGAGCAGCTGCCCTTGAAGGAACCCGTCGAGACCAAGGCGACGGAGGTTCTTGAATGGATGCGGCGCAGGGCTCCGGCAGCCTTCGAAGCATGGAAGCAGGCCTTCGAGGAGAACCGCTCGGAATACGCCAGCACGGAACGGCGGGCGAACAGTCTGAGTGTGCGGTCCAACCCCGGGGCCGAGGGATTCTCCATGTGGGCTCGGCCCTGGCTTCGGGGTCGCGTCCTGGACATCGGCTGTGGTCCTCAGGCCGTGCCCGTGTATCTGGAGAGTCATCCTGCGGCGCTCTGCGCCGGCATCGACCCACTGCCCCCGTTTGACAGACATCCATTCATCTTCAGGGAGGCATTCTGCGAGGCGATCCCGTGGCCCGATGGCAGTTTTGAGGTGGTGACATGTGCCACCAGCCTGGATCATGTCTTTGATCTGGATCGGTCGCTGCACGAGATCTGTCGGGTGCTGGTACCGGGCGGGCTCTTCCTGGTCTGGGTTGCGTTCATCGAGGGTGCGGCTCCCTACGACCTTGACAGAGTGCGCGAGCGCCTGGATCGGTTTCACCTGTTCCATTTCGATCGGCCGTGGTTCTATCCCCTGATGCTCCAGCGATTCGAGATCCTCGAGGATTGGTCCTTCGATTCGCAGAGCCACTTCCTCTGTCTCCGGCCTCTGCATCGGGGTGCGTGATGTCAGGCCTGACGGCGATCCATCTGGGAAATGTGGCGAACAACGGTTACCTGAATGCCAAGTTGCTGAACGCGCGGGGCTGGCGATGTGAGGTGGTCTCCAACGACTACACGCACGTCATGGGTTGCCCGGAATGGGAGGACGCTGACTTCAATGCTGAGCATCTTGACGAGTTCAAGCCGGACTGGTCATCCGCAGGCCTCGGCGAGTTCTTGAGACCGAAATGGTTCGTCGATGGATCGTTCGATGCGTGCGCGGCCCGCCTGGGGTCGCGACACGGGCTGCCACCCAGAGCGGCTCGCTCGCTGGCTGGCCGGGCCTGGCGCCGCGTGGCCTGCCGAGCACCGTGGCTTGGTGATCTGATGGGTGGGCGGCATCCCATGTTTAATGCCTTCCGGAGAAGGGAGCGGCATCGGGTCGTGGGACTCGTCATGGCCGGCTCGGCCTTTCGTGAAGCCCTTGGGCTCGCTGATCTGGTGATCGGCTACGGCACGAGCGGCTGGATTCCGCGGGCTGCCGGAGTTCCCTATGTCGCGCTTGAGCACGGCACGATCCGGCACCTTCCGTTCGCGGATTCCTTCGAGGGGCGCCTCTGCCGCGATGTGTACCGGGCAGCGGCTCATGTCTTGATCACCAACTGCGACAATGACGAGGCCGCTCGCAGGCTGGAGCTCGCCTCGTGGAGTTTTGTGCCGCATCCGGTGAACGAGGTGGACCCCTCGGTTCACGCGGCCGAGGTGTTGAGGCGATCCGTGTGCGAGAAGCTGGCATGCGACTTCGTGGTGCTTCATCCGCCCCGTCAGCACTGGGATCCGGCGGTGCGCCACCCGGACTGGGAGAAGGGCAACGACATCTTCATCAGGGGATTTGCGGACTTCGTTCGTCGGACGGGTGCCCGCGCTGGTTGCGTCATGGTGTCGTGGGGTCAGTCGCTCGATGCCAGCCGATCCCTGCTCGCGGAGCTTGGAGTGGCGGAGCGTGTCGCATGGATCCCGATCCAGCCCGGTCTGCGACTTGGCGAGTGGATGCAGGCATCCGACGTCGTGGCGGACCAGTTCTGGCTCGGGGCCTTCGGCAGCCTGACTCCCAAGGCCATGAGGCTGGCGAGGCCGGTGCTGCTCAACCTGAACGAGGAGCGTCACCGATGGTGCTTTCCTGAACTTCCGCCGGTGCTCAACAGCCGAACGTCGGCCGAGGTCTCGGCGAACCTCGAGTGGTGCTGGCGTGATCGCGCGGCGATGCGAGAATTCGGAGCGAGTGCAGCAGGCTGGTACCGCCGTCATCACTCCAATGACGTCATCGCCCGTGCCTTCCAGCAAGTGCATGAACGCCTGCAGGAGCGGCTCAGCACGGGGCGTGTCGCGTGAGATCGGTGCTGATCATCGGAGCTGCTGGCTTTCTGGGTCGCACCCTGATCCGTCAATGCAGGGAACGGGGAGTCCGAACGATCGGTGTCGATCGTCCCGGATGCATTCCGGAAGGTCCCGACGCGCCGGACGTTCGGCTGGAGCTTGATGTCGCGCGGGAACTCGATCGTCTCCCCGAACCGGTCCAGCTCGCGGTGTTCGCCGCTCAGTCCGCAGCACATCGAGCGGACGTGCCCCAGGTTTCAGAACTCTTCCGGATCAATGCAGGCGGCGTGGTCAGGACGCTGGCGGTGCTCGCCGCGTCGGGCGGGATCCCACTCCTGCACTGCTCCACGGGCAGCGTCTATCGCCCAGCGTGGGGCCCGATCACCGAGACATTGGAGACGCGGCAGGATGACCCTTACGCGCTGAGCAAGTTGCACGCGGAATCGATGGACGGCTTGTTCGTGGGTCGGGTGCCCATGCTGAACCTGCGCATCTTCGGCCTCTACGGTCCTGGCCAGCGACTTCGCATGGTGCCCGGCCTGGCGGGTCGGGTGCGCCGCGGTGAACCCGTGCGACTGGCTCGCGGCCGCGGTGGCGTTGAGGACGGCGGGCTTCGAATCTCGCTCCTGCATGTGGAGGATGCGGCGGCCGTCATGCTCGAACTTGGCGCGCGTCTCGCGGGCGGCGAGCGACTTCCCAACACGCTGAATCTCGCCTCGGACGATGCGCCCGATGTGCGGCAGATGGCCCTGGCCATGGCGCCGTTCGTCGGACGTGATCCGGTGTTCGAGTTCGCGGCGGCAAGGGAAGGCGACCTGATCGCGAACACCGCGCTTCTGGCCCGCACCGTGGAGACGCCGCGTCGATCCTTCGCGGAAGGGCTGAAGGGCACCTTCGCGGATGATCCGATGCTGGGGGAATCGTGAGCGTGCCACAGGGATTCCGCATGCGTCCGCCCCATGTGCGGCCCCGTGGCGCGGTGTTGCGGGGCATGCTCCAGGCTGGCTCGCTGCTGGCCGAACTCGGCCTGCTTCCCGCGATCGTTCTGCGATGCGTGGTCGCGCGGCTGGGGAGGAAGGTCGTGGATGCGGGCTTTGGCCCCGATCCTCTCATCAACAACGTGTACCACCGTCGTGCCATGCGGTTGGCCGGACACTCCGCCGAGACCTTCTGCATCGAGCCGTACTTCATCACGAGTAATTTCGACCGCGTCTTCCTAAGCCCGGGTTGGCGGGGCCCTCTTCGCCTGCTGGCCATCTTCGTGGCCCGCATGCGGTGCTTCTGGTGGACGGTCGGGCGGCATCGGGTGCTTTACACCAGTTTCGCCGGTGGACCTCTGGGCCCGATGCAATTGCTGTGGCGACTGGAGCCCGCGCTGCTGCGACTGGCCGGCGTGCGGACCGTGATCCTGCCCTTCGGTGGTGACGTTCACGTGCCGGAGCGGATCGACAATCTCGCCTTCCGCTTCGCGCTCGACGCCGACTATCCGGACTGGCACATCCAGGCGGAGCGTGCTCGAAGGCTGGTTCCCCTCTGGACGCGCGGTGCGGACTGCGTCTACGCGGGCTGCGACTGGGTGGATTGCATGGATCACGC
>JBILWQ010000253.1:0-3495 GCA_044369805.1 Phycisphaerales bacterium | reverse complement strand
GTCGGCTTTGCGCATTTCACGATCGATACCGAGCAGTGGACCGCCGAGCCGCCGGAACTCCCGATCGCGTTCTCGCCGGACCGTCCCATGCGAGTCCTCCACGCCCCGAATCATCGGGCGATCAAGGGATCGGACCGGATCATCGAGGCAGTCGAGCGTCTGCGTGCGGCGGGTTGCCACATGGAACTCACGCTGATGGAGCGGCAGCCGAATGAGGCGGTGCGGCAGGCGATGATGCGGGCGGACGTCGTGGCGGATCAGTTGATCATTGGCTGGTACGCCATGTTTGCGCTCGAGGGCCTGGCCATGCGGCGGGCGGTGGTCTGCAATCTTCGGCAGGATCTGATCGGCCTGCATGTCGCGGAAGGGTTGTGGCCACGGGAGGGATCCCCGTTCGTGCAGGCGGATTGCATGAGCATCGAGCACGTGCTCCGCGAACTTCACGACCACCCCAGGCGCATCCATGATGCAGGGACTCGGGGCCGCGCATTCGTGGAGCTCTATCACTCGCTGGCGGCCGGCGCCCTCCTGTTTGGCGGCATCCAGGCGCGCCTGGGCGTCGCGGGGTCGATGGGCGGGAGCCGCCGTGCAGGTGCCTGAGGGATCCAGGACCGAGATCTTCCACCTGCCGGCCCTTGTCGGGGACCATGGACCCGCCCTGGCACGCATCGAGCGAAACATTGGCCTAGGGAGCGTGAGCGTGGCCGAGATGCCGCACCCGTTCGGGTTCGACGCGGACGTGACACTCTGGCGACCGGGCGAGTCGCCGTTGCGGCTTGAGTGGCGTCGATGGGGGATCTTCCTCCGAATCCTGCTCCAGGCTCGGGTCGTCCACTACAACTGGGGCCGAACGCTCTTTCCCGATCTTCGACCCCGACCCTCCCCATCCGAGAAGGGCTGGCCGCGGACCCTGTCGTGGGCCTATCGGCTCTACGGTCGTGGCATGGCATCGCGGGGACATCGGCGCCAGCGTCGTCGGGGCGTCCGGATCGTGGTCACCTTCCAGGGGGATGACGCCCGCCAGGTGGACGCCTGCCGAAGCCGAGGCGCAGAACGAACGGCGGACGCCATGCCCAATGACGAATGGACGGTCGGCGAGGATGCGTGGCGACGACGCATCATCCGGCGATTCGACCACTTCGCCGACGCGATCTTCGCGCTCAATCCGGATCTCCGCTGGGTGCTGCCTGAGCGGGCGAGATTCCTGCCCTACCTGCACTGGGATCCCTCGGGTGTCCGGACCACGACGCGCGTGCCGCGCGCCGAGATGATCGTTGCACACGCCCCATCGGTGCGGGCAAGAAAGGGCACGGACGCGGTGGTGAGGGCCGTGGGCGAACTTCGTGCCGAAGGCATTCCGATTCAGCTCAGGCTCATCGAGGGACTACCGCACGCCGAATGCATCCGGGCCATGTCCGAAGCCGACGTCTTCATCGATCAGCTGCTCTACGGTTGGTACGGTGGAGCCGCGGTCGAGGCGATGTCGCTGGGACTGCCCACCATTGCTTGCATCGATGAGCGAGACCTTGTCTGGCTACCGCCAGCCATGGCCCGGGATCTACCCGTGCGGCACGCAACACCAGACACGGTGAAGGCATGCCTGCTCGAACTTGTTCGAATGGGTGCGGAGGCGAGGCGACGCCTGGGAGTCGATGCTCGAGCATTCGTGGAGCGGTGGCACGATCCCCGCAGGATCGTGCGCGACGTGGTGCAGTGTTACGGCATCCCTCCAGCAGCCGTGGTCGATGAGCGGACTTCATGACCCAGGGCCAGTCCCGGCTGGGGGATTTCAGTCCAACCCCATCGCCCGGCGCGTATCCGGGTCCGCCACCCCGTGCACGCCCGAGCGGGCCATCAACGCTCCGCCCACGGTCACGGCATAGACCAGCCCGAACAGGGCCCACCGCCATTCGGGCCGGGTGACGCTCAGCCACACCGCAGGCAGCAGGCAGAGATTGCAGGCCATGAAGATCATGACCACGCGGCCATGGCTGCCCAGCTGGCGTGAGAGGTTCTGGTAGGCGTGCGCGCGGTGACCAGCCATGACGTTCTCGCCTCGAAATGCCCGCCGCACCACGCAGACCGTGGCATCGGCCACGAAGAGGGCAGGCAGCATGAGCCAGGCGGACAGCAGGCCTGGCTGGCGGACCGAATCCTGGATGGCCAGTGCGGCCAGTGTGAAGCCCAGCCACGTGCTTCCCACGTCTCCCATGAAGATCCGTGCCTTGGGGGCGTTCCACGGAAGGAAGCCCAGCAAGCCGCCAGCCATGGCCGCCAGTGCGAGAGTGAACCCCGCATCAGCGCCTGTGCCCACAGCGACGGCCAGCCCGCCAAGCGCCACGAACAGGCTCTCGGTGGTGGCAAGTCCGTCAAGGCCATCCATGAAGTTGAACAGGTTGGCGCTCCAGGTGAGCATGAGCGCAGCGGCCAGGACCAGGAACGCGTGATCCAGGGACGCCGCCCCGCGAGCCTTCCACAGCACCAGAGCGGCCAGAGTTCCCGAGGCCAGGACCTGCGCCCCAAGCCGCAGGCCCGGGCGGACGCGGCGCCGGTCATCCATGTATCCGATGATCGCCAGGCCCAGGCCCAGCAGGGCGGTGGTCATGAGAACCGGGTCCTGCCGGAGCAGGGCCAGCGTGAACCACGCGATGGTCACAGGCACCACGAACGCCAGCCCACCACCCAAAGGCGTGGGATCGCGGTGGGAACTCCGCTCGTTGGGCATGGCCACGAACCCCGACTTCAGGGCGAAACTCCGCAGCGGGATCGTGAGCAGGAAGACCCCAACGCCCATCAGGGCCGTCATGGCAAGCAGGTGAAGGAGGTTCATGGTCGGGGCTTCGATGGCTTGTCCCCGGAAGATGCTGAGCAATCTATCAGTCGCGGCGCCGGATATCGAGCTCCTGAAGCTCGCCCCAGGCCTTGCTGGCGATCCGATCCCAGTCGAAGTGCTCGTGCGCGTACGAGCGACAGCGCGCCCGCATGGCCTGCAGTCGATCTGCCGGCGTCTCTAGGAAGTCTCGGATGGCTGCGGCCAGCGCCTTCGCGTCACAGGCGGGCACGGACCAGCCCGTGCCCAGAGCGGTCTCATTCACCTGATCGTGTGGCACGGCGTGCAGCAGCGGCAGGCCCTCGCCCAGCATCAGGCCTCGCTTCTGCGGGGCAATGCCGAATCGGTAGAGAGGGCGGTTCAGCCATCCCAGGAACCCCGCGTCACATGCGCGGCAGAGGGCCCTTACCTGTGGTTGCGTGCGAGGCCCGGCGAACTGCAACGGCAGGCCCGCTTCACGGGCACGCAGGGCAAGCCGATCCCGCTCGGTGCCCTCGCCCACGAGCAGCACCAGCAGTCGATCACGCTGCTCGATCGAGAGCTCGTTCAGAGCTTCGAGCAGTTGATCCATGGCATTGGGCACACCCAGCGCGCCTGCGTACAGCACGATCCTGCGTCCCGAACTTCTCGCTCCATCGATCCACGATTGCAGATCGACCTCCATC
>JBILWQ010000099.1:0-6873 GCA_044369805.1 Phycisphaerales bacterium | reverse complement strand
ACGAGCGCCGCCCCGCCACCGACCATGCCGCCCACCACCGCGGGCAACCAAGTCCACGCAGCCCCCGCGTCACGGAGCACCGGACCCGCACAGGCCAGGGCCTTGTCCCACGCGAAGGACTCCCCGTACGCGTAGTTGGCCACGACCACCGCCTTCCACAACGCGAGGATGTTCACGGCCAGCACGCACGCGAACGCCGATACGGCCGCGGTGCCGAGCACACGGAGCGTCAGTCTGGGGCCCACGCGCTTGCGGACCACGGAGCCCTCGAAGCGCACCTGGCCCGCACTGGGCTGGTAGACCCCCGTGATCGCGTTGAACAGCGTGGTCTTGCCCGCACCGTTGGGGCCGATGACCGCATAGACCTGGCCCGGCTCCACGCGGAAAGAGACATCCTCGTTGGCCACCAGACCGCCGAACCGCATGGTGACGCGGTCCACCTCCAGGATCGGCACGGTCACCGTCCGCCTCCCGCCCGTTCGAGCCGAGCAGGCAGCAGGCCCTCGGGCCGGACCCGCATCATGACCATCAGCACCACGCCGAACACCAAGTATTTCCAGTTGTTCGGGCTTCCGAGCACGTTGCTGGGGTCGACCACGCCACGGGCCTGCAACCAGGCCGCCACCTTGGGCAGCGCGATGTTGGCCACGCCGATCATGGCCATCGAGCCCACCAGCACACCATCGATCGAGCCCATCCCGCCCACGATCACGATGCACAGGGCGAGGATGCTGACCTGGAAATCGTAGTTGCCCGGCTCGCCGGTGCTCGCGTAGAGGCTCGCCCAGAGTCCACCGGCCATCGCGGCCAGGGCCGCCCCGGTGGCGAAGGCGTACATCTTGGTGGGGATGGGTGCGATGCCCATGCAACTGGCCGCCAGTTCGTCCTCCCGAACGGCCAGCCATGCTCGGCCGGTCCTGCTGCGCTCCAGGTTGCGGCACGCCACCACCGCGAGCACGAGCATGCCGAGGAACAGCCAGTACCAGGGCCCCTCCTCACTGCCCAGCTCGCCCATCCAGGGCAGCTTCGGTGGTGGCAGAGGGTTGATCCCTTGCGTGCCCTTCGTGATCACGTCCAGATTCTTCATCACGTCCTGCACGATCTCGCCGAAGCCGAGCGTGACGATCGCCAGGTAGTCGCCCCGCAGGCCCAGCGTGGGCGCCCCCAGCAGGAATCCGGCGAGCGCGCCCACCACCACCGTCACCGCCAGAGCGGGCCAGAACCCGAGCTGGAAGGGGTAGATGTCGCAGGTCGTGATGGCGAAGGCGTAGGCCCCGATGGCCATGAAGGCGGCCATGCCCAGGTGCAGCAGGCCCGTGAAGCCGGTGACCACGTTCAGGCCCAGCCCCAGCAACGCGAACACGAGCACGCCGCGCATCGGATCAAGCAGGTTCAGCCCGAGCGGCCGATCGAGCAGCCCCAGCAGCACCGCCGAGGCGAGCATCAGCCAGCCTGGCGAGGCGATGCGACGGATGCTGACCATCAGACCTTATCCCTCAGCTTCGCGCCCAGCAGCCCGCTGGGCCGGAACACGAGCGTGGCGATCAGGATGGCGAACACCACCGAGTTGGTCCAGCGCGTCTCCAGGTAGCCATCGCTCATGGCACGGGCCACGCCTATGAGCAGACCCCCGACGACCGCGCCAGGCATGCTGCCGATGCCGCCCAGCACGGCTGCCGTGAAGGCATCCATGCCCGTGCGATAGCCCATCTGGAAGTTGATGCTGTTGTTGTAGAGGGCATAGATCACGCTCGCAAAGCCCCCGAGCGCGCCGCCGATCAGGAACGCCGCACCGATCACGCGGTCCACGTTGATGCCCATCAGCGAGGCGGCGGTGGGATTCTGCGCCACCGCCCGCATGGCCTTGCCCAGGCGGGTGAAGTGCACAAGCGCCGTGAGCGCCACCATGAGTGGCAGCGTCACGCACCAGACCAGCAGGTCACTCGTGGTGAAGTTCAGGTTCCATGCGTCCGGCAGCAGGCTGTTGTCGGGGACCAGGGCCGGGAAATCCTTCGGGGCCGCCGCCGCCACGCCGCCGCCGAAGACCTCCATGGGCAGCCCGCCGCAGAACAGGGACAGGTTCACCAGCACGAAACTGCAGCCGATGGCACTCACCAGCAGCGTGAGCTTGGGCGCCGACCGCAGCGGCCGGTACACCACCCGATCGATCGACCAGTTGAAGAGCCCGCAGAACGCCGCCGAACCCAGCAGCAGCAACACCACGCCGACCACGCCCGCCACGCCGGACCACGCCTCCATGCCCAGCGCGCCCACCAGCATCAACGCGAAGAAGGCCCCAAGCGTGCAGAGATCGCCGTGCGCGAAATTGATCAGCTCGATGATGCCGTAGACCATCGTGTAGCCGATGGCGATCAGCGCGATGATCATGCCGTTGGACAGTCCCGTGACCAGCTGCTGGCCGAACAGCCCACCACCGCCGCCAACCGCACCGGCGTCGGCATGGGCCAAGGCAGCCAGGGCAAGCGGCGCAAGGGCTGTCAGGAGCTGGGTCGATCGCACGGTTCAGCCGGCCAGGGTCACTGACCGAGCACCTTCACGAACTTGAACTTGCCTGCCTCGACGGCCTGGCCGCTCATGATGCGGCTGGTCGTGTCGCCGTTCTCGTCGAAGCTCCACGTGCCGAGCGCGCCGTCGAAGTCCTTCGTGGCGCACACCGCATCGAGCACACCCGCGCGGTTCTTCTCCTTGGCTCGCTTGACCGCGTCGAGCAGCACGCGGCCCGCCTCGTACCCGTAGAGGGCGTAGGCCTCGGGCTCCACCTTGTAGCGCGCCATGTAGGCCTCGCGGAACTTCGCGCCGCGCCCGGTGAGCTGGTTCGCGGGCAGGCCGCCGAAGGTGATGAAGGTCCGCCCCTCGAGGTTCTCGGCACCCGCCGCCAGGATGAAGGCCTCCTCGAAGCAGCCGTCGGGGACCATGTACTTCGCCGTCACGCCCACGGAGCGAAGGTCCTTGGCGATCTGCCCCGCATTGGTCTGGGTGGTGCCCCCGTAGTAGACGAGATCGGCCCCGGAGGCCTTGATCTTGTTGGCCAGCGCCTTGTAGTTGCTCGCCTTGGGGTCGATTCCCTCCCGTCCGAGCACCTTCAGTCCCAGCTCCTTCGCCCGCTTCTCGAACACGTCGGCGATGCCCTTGCCGTACAGCTCGCGGTCATCGAGCAGGTAGACGGATGTGCAGCCGAGTTCCTTCGCCCACTCTGCGGCCACGCGACCCTGCAGGTCATCGGTGGGCACCACGCGGAAATAGTTGATCTTGCCACTCGGGCGGTAGATGCGCGGCTCGTTCGCCTCACCCATGCCGGGCTTGGTCAGGCCGGGATAGGTGTTGCCCGGACTGATCATGACCAGCCCCGCCTTGTTGAGGATCGGCATGCTGATCTTGCTCGCACCCGAGTTGTAGGTGCCGATGTAGCCGATCACGCTCGGGTCGCGTGCAGCCTTGTTGGCGTTCTGCGCCTCGACCGCCGGATCCCAGTTGCCGCGTTGCGGGCTGGCATCATCCATGTCCTCGTACTCGATCTTCATGCCATCGATCTGTCCGCCCACCTCATCGATGGCCATCTTGATCCCGTTGACCATGCTGGTGGTCTGCGCGTTGGCACTGCCGGTGCGCGGCAGGCTGCTCACGATCTTCAGCGTGCCCGCCTGGGCCAGAGCGACGGAGGTCAGTGCGAGCGACGCCAGCAGCGGAAGCGTTCGGTTCTTCATGGGATTCCTGTGGGACGGGCTCGGCGGACTTGAGTGTCGCGAATATAGGGGCGGAGCCTCGAACGGGTCGTCGCGAGGCTCCTCACGTCGCCTCGGAGGCCATCGGATTCCTGCCCGCCAGCAGCCGCAGTATTGCGGTCGCGGCCTCCTCGTCCGGCCGATGCCCCTGATAGGGCTGCAGGACCCGCTTCAGGGCCGCCTGGGCGGCCTTCATGCGGGCCTGATCCGAGAGCAGTTCGTCGGCGGCCTTGAACACCGGCTCGGCCCCACCCGCGTGCGGCACGAACTCGGGCACGATTCGGGCGCCCGCGAGGATGTTGGGCAGCAGCCGGTGAGGCGTGGTCAGCAGCGCCTTCGATCCAAGCCACGAGAGCAGCGAGACCTTGTACACCCCGACCATGGGCTTCGCATGGCGCGTCAGATCCAGGCTGACCGTCCCGCTGACGCAGAGCGCCAGATCGCTCCACGCGATGGCCGCGTCCAGGTCACCCGAGACCAGGTGCAGGCCCGATGGGAGCGACCCGCCGAGCATGCCGCGGATCATCTGCAGCAGCTCCTCGTTGGCCGCCACCATCAGCGCAAGCAGGCCGCGTCGCCGCGACTGCAGTTCGGCGAGTGCCCGAAGCAGCAGCGGCAGGTTGCGGCGCACCTCGCTCGAGCGACTGCCCGGAAGCAGCAGCACGCGCGGCGAACCGGGAGGGAGCATGGCGGCCTTCGCCTGCACCGCGCCGGAATCGATCGGCCGGTTGATGACCGGGTGGCCGATGAAGCGGGCCGGCACGCCGCGCGATCGGAACCATGGCTCCTCGAAGGGAAGCAGGCAGAGCACGCCATCGGTGGACCGGCGCAACTTGCCCAACCGCCAGGGGCCCCACGCCCAGAGTTGCGGGGCCACCAGGTGGCAGGTGCGCACGCCACGGCGCCGCAGCCGCCTCGCCACGGGAAAGTTGGCCGCGGGCGAGTCCACCGGCACGTGCACGTGAACCTTGTGCGAGCGACTCCACCGTTCGATGGCGGCGGCGTGACGGCGCACCGCCCCGATCCGCGAGATCGCCGAGAGTCCCATGGCACCGTCGTCGGCGCTGCGCTCGATCACGCGGGCCCCGGCCGCCTGCAGCCTCGGCCCGCCCCACGCCACCACCGCCACCTCGGGCGCCATGCGGCGAATGGCCTCGACCACGGGTGCCGCGTGCGCGTCGCCCGAGGGCTCGAATGCCGTGAAGAGCACGGTGCCCTTGAGTTCGTGGAATTCGCCTTCCTTGGCTGGCTCCATTCTGCGGAAGGTAGCCGAGCGGCCGACACGGCCCCGGCCGCTACCATCGCCCCCCTTCGGAGAATCCCATGCTCAAGCGCTCCCACCATTGCGGCGCCCCTCGCGCCGAGCACGCCGGCCAGACCGTCACCCTCTGCGGATGGGTCAACACCTATCGCGATCAGGGCAAGGGGCTCGTGTTCATCGACCTGCGCGACCGGGAGGGCCTCTGTCAGGTGGTCTTTGACCTCGAGGACGTTCCGGCCGATGTGGTGACCGCGGCCCGCGGCCTGCGTCGCGAGGACTGCATCGCGGTCAGGGGCACGCTTCGCAAGCGTGCCGGCGACGCCAACCCCCGGCTGGCCACCGGCGAGGTCGAGCTGCTGGCGAGGGAGATCGAGGTCTTCAACAAGGCGCAGGACCTGCCCATCCTTCCCGACGAGCACGAGGCGGACCGGATCAACGAGGAGACGCGCCTGAAGTGGCGATGGATCGACCTTCGCCGACCGCGCATGCAGCAGATCCTGCGCACGCGCTACAAGGTCACCAAGCTCACCCGCGACTACTTCGGCGCCAACGGCTTCACCGAGGTCGAGACGCCCCTGCTCATCAAGAGCACCCCGGAGGGGGCCCGCGACTTCATCGTGCCCGCCCGCCTGCACCCGGGCCAGTGGTACGCCCTGCCGCAGAGCCCGCAGCTCTTCAAGCAGATCCTCATGGTGGCCGGCTGCGAGCGCTACCTGCAGATCTGTCGCTGCCTGCGCGACGAAGACCCGCGCGCCGACCGTCAGGCCGAGTTCACGCAGATCGACCTCGAGATGAGCTTCGTGGACCGCGAGGATGTCATGGCCGTCATGGGCGAGTTCGCCCGCGCCGTGTGGAAGGAGATCCTCGGCTACGACATCGGCACCATCGAGCGCATGACCTGGCAGGACGCCATGGAGCGGTTCGGCATCGACCGCCCCGACCTGCGGTTCGGTCTCGAGATCCGCGACATCAGCGACGCCGTGCGCGGCAGCGATTTCCAGGTGTTTCAGCAGGCCCTGGCCAAGAAGCGCGCCGGTCGCGATGGCGTGGTGAAGTGCATCCGCGTGCCCGGCGGCGCCGAGAAGCTCACGCGCAAGATGACCGACGGCTACACCGAGTTCGCCAAGCAGTTCAAGGTGGGTGGCGTGGCGGTCACCAAGGTGGGGCCCAGCGGGTTTGACACCGGCGTGGCCAAGCACCTCGAGCCATTCCGGGCGGAGCTGACGAAGCGGCTCGGCCTGGAGGTCGGCGACACGCTGCTGATCGTGGCCGACCACTGGGACACCGCGACCAAGGCGCTGGGCGAGCTGCGGTTGAAGGTGGGCCGCGACCTGGGCCTGATCGACGACAGCAAGTGGAAGTTCCTCTGGGTGGTCGACTTCCCCATGTTCGACTGGGACGACGAGGGCAAGCGCTGGGTCGCCATGCACCACCCGTTCACCAGCCCGAACCCCGACCAGTTCCACCTGCTCGAGAGCGATCCGGGCCGCTGCGTGAGCGCCGGCTACGACCTGGTCGTCAACGGCAGCGAGATCGCCGGCGGAAGCATCCGCATCCACCGCATGGACGTGCAGGAAAAGGTCTTCAAGCTCATCGGCCTCACGCAGGCCGAGGCCGAGTTGAAGTTCGGCTTCCTGCTCAACGCCCTGCGCCACGGCGCGCCGCCGCACGGCGGCATCGCCTTCGGCCTCGACCGCCTGATCATGCACCTGGTGGGCACGGACAACATCCGTGACGTGATCGCCTTTCCGAAGACGCAGTCCGGCGCCGATCTCATGATCGAGGCCCCGGGGCCGATCGACGAGCAGCAGATCACGGACTGCGGCATGAAGATGACGCTGATTGAGTGAAGGGACGGGGGGAACAAAA
>JBILWQ010000098.1:0-6935 GCA_044369805.1 Phycisphaerales bacterium | reverse complement strand
GCCTGTGTGCGAAGCGGACAGGGCGGGATTCGAACCCGCGATACGCGTTTTGCGCGTATACCGGTTTAGCAAACCAGCGCCTTCGGCCACTCGGCCACCTGTCCGGCGCCTCCGCCTTGCGACGGGCTCCGAAGTGTAGCGAAGCCCCTCGGAACGCACAGGCGGGGCCGCTCCCTTGAGGTGGGCCTTTCCGCCCCAACGAAGGCGAACACCCGGATGGCCGCTACCCTGCCCGCCCATGCCCGACTGGCTGCTTTCCACGCTCGCCCATGCCGCTCCGGCCTCGGAGGGAACCTGGGCGTGGATCACCCGCGAGTTCCCTCGCCTGTTCACCGAACTGGACGCCTTCCTGCTGGAAATGGCCCAGGCGGTGGGCGGCTGGACCTACGCGGTGCTCTTCGCCATCGTGTTCGCGGAGACAGGACTGGTGGTCACCCCCTTCCTGCCCGGTGACTCGCTGCTGTTTGCCGCAGGGGCACTCTGCGCGGTTCCCGAACTTGAGCTGAGCCTTCCGCTCATGGCGTGCCTGCTCTTCGTGGCGGCAGTGCTGGGTGACGCGGTGAACTACCACATCGGGCGATGGATCGGGCCGCCCGCGTTCAGCGGCCGCTTCCGCCTGCTCAACCCGGCGCACCTGGATCGCACACGGGCCTTCTTCGAGCGGCACGGCGGCAAGGCCGTGGTGCTGGCCCGCTTCGTGCCCATCGTGCGCACCTTCGCGCCGTTCGTGGCGGGCGTGGGCACCATGCGGTACCGCCGCTTCGCGCTCTACAACGTCCTTGGCGCGCTGGTGTGGATCGGCCTCTTCATGCTGGCCGGCTGGGGCTTCGGCAACCTGCCGTGGGTGAAGCGGAACTTCAGCAAGGTGATCCTGGGCATCATCGTCCTCAGCGTGCTGCCCATCGTGTGGGAGTGGTGGAGGCACCGGACCCAGGCACGTTCGACACGGGCGGAGGCGAAGGCCTCGTGATGCACGCACTGCTGGCCGAAGGGGAAGGTGCCGGCATCCTGCTGCCAGTGGGAGAGCACTGGCGGTTGCTGGGCATCTTCACCGGCGCGGTGTTCTGCCTGCTGGTGGCGGATCTGGCCATCTTCCATCGCAATCCGCGACCAGTGGGATGGGCCGCAGCCGCGGCGGGGGTGGCGTTCTGGATCCTGCTCGCCCTGGGCTTCAACGCCTTCCTGCACTTCTTCGCCAGCCACTGGCTCAACAACCACCCGGACCAGCTCGTGCAGGCGGGGCTGCTCGGCGCCGAGGAGGCATCGAGCGACTCGCTGGTGGCGCTGGCCGCCCACAACGCGAGCATGGACCTGACCCTGCAGTGGCTGGCCAGTTACGTGATCGAGCTCTCGCTCAGCGTGGACAACCTTTTTGTGTTCGTGGTGGTGCTGCGGTACTTCGCGGTGCCCGCCTCGCTGCAGCATCGGGTGCTCTTCTGGGGCATCCTCGGCGCCGTCGTGCTGCGGGCGCTCTTCATCGGCGCCGGCGTGGCCGTGCTGCACCGCTTCGAGTGGGTGGCGGGCGTGTTCGGCGCGTTCCTGCTGCTGACGGGGGTGAAGATGCTCTGGCCGGGCGGCGGGGACGACATGGTGGACCCCGCGCGCACGCTGGGCTTCCGCCTGCTGAAGCTGGTGCTTCCCATGCACCGCGAATTCAGCGGGAGCCGCTTCTTCAGCCGCGTGGATGAGCGCCTGGTCGCCACACCGCTGCTGGGTGCCCTGGTGGTGATCGAGTTCAGCGACGTGGTCTTCGCGGTCGACAGCGTGCCCGCCGTGCTGGCCATCACGCGCGAGCCGGTCCTCGCCTTCACCAGCAACATCGCCGCCGTGCTGGGCCTGCGGGCCATGTACTTCCTGCTCGCCAATGCCGTGGACCGCTTCCACCTGCTCAAGCCGGCGCTGGGCCTGGTGCTGGCCTTCGTGGGCTTCAAGATGACCTGGCACTGGTGGAGGGGCTCGCCACTGCTGCCGGTGAGCACCAGCCTGGGCATCGTGCTGGGCATGGTGCTGCTGGGCATCGTGGTGAGCCTGCTCGTGCCGCCCAAGGCCCGGAGCGGGGCCGCCGAGGGCTGATCACCGCCGTTCCCCCGCTACACTCGCGAACCCATGCGCGTCCATGAATTTCAGGGTCGTCAGTTGCTTGCCGAGGCGGGCGTTCCGGTGCCCACCGGTGGCGTGGCCACCACAGTGGTCGAGGCCGCTCGGGCCGCCGAGGAGGTGTTCGCGGCAGGCGGCTCGATCGCCGTGGTGAAGGCCCAGGTGCACGCGGGCGGCCGAGGCAAGGCGGGTTTCGTGAAGGTTTGCCGCAGCGTGGACGAGGCCCGCGCTGCCGCGGAGTTCATGCTCAGTCACCGCATGGTGAGTCCGCAGACGCCACCCGAGGGACTGCAGGTGAACCGCCTGCTGGTGGCCAGCGGCGTGGAGATCGCGAAGGAGTTCTACGTGGCGGTCCTCACCGACCGCAGCACCCGGCGGAACGTGCTCATCGCGAGCGCCGAGGGCGGCGTGGACATCGAGCACGTGGCGGCGACCCGCCCCGAGGCCATCCTGAAGCAGCCGCTGGACCCGGTCGCCGGTCTCCAGGCGTGGGCTGCCCGTCGGATGGCCTTCGCGCTGGGCTTCCAGGGCAAGGCCGTGAACCAGGCCACCGACATCCTCCTGCGGCTGGCCCGCACCTTCGTCGAGAAGGACGCCACGCTGGCCGAGATCAACCCGCTGGTGCTCACGCCCTCCACCGCCGAGCACCCGGATGGCCGCGTGATCGCCATCGACGCCAAGTTCACCTTCGACGACAACGCCCTCTTCCGCCAGAAGGCGATCGCCGCCTTCTTCGATCCCGCCGAGGAGAATCCCGCCGAGATCCGCGCCAACGAGTTCGGCCTGAGCTACGTGGCGCTCGATGGCACCATCGGCTGCCTGGTGAACGGCGCCGGCCTGGCCATGAGCACCATGGACATCGTGAAGCTGCATGGCGGTGAGCCGGCCAACTTCCTCGATGTGGGCGGCAGCGCCAGCGAGGAGGCCGTGACCGAGGCCTTCCGCATCATCCTGAGCGACACCCGCGTGAAGGGCGTGCTGGTGAACATCTTCGGCGGCATCATGCAGTGCGACCGCATCGCCCGGGCGATCATCGCCAGCGCGAAGTCGGTCGGGTTCCAGGTGCCGCTCGTGGTTCGCCTCGAGGGCACCAACGTGAAGGAAGCCCGGGCCCTGCTCGAGGCCGCCCGCGGCGACATGCCCACCATGCAGACGGCCACCGACCTGACCGACGCGGCGAAGCGCATCGTGGCGGCCGTGGGCGCAGCCTGACCGTGCTGGTCCTCTTCGACATCGATGGCACCCTGCTGAAGAGCCAGCATGCCGGCGTGCACGCCATGCTGGAGGCTTTCCACCAGCTGCACCCCGACCGGCGGTTCAGTTTCGACGGCGTGGACATCGCCGGCCGGCTGGACACCCTGATCTACGACGAGATGATGCAGCGACATGGCGTGCCGGGTGACGCCCAGAGCCACGAGACGTTCCGCCACACCTACACGGGGCATCTGGAAAGGCGTCTTGCCGAACGCAACACCGTGATCGCCCTCGAGGGCGTGGTGGAGCTGGTGCACGCGCTTGCCCGCGAACGTGGCGTGGAACTGGGCCTGCTCACGGGCAACTACCCCGCCACCGGCCGCCTCAAGGTGAGGCATGCGGGGCTGGATCCCGATCTCTTCAGGGTGAATGCCTTCGCCATGGATGGTGTCACGCGACGGGACCTGCCGCCGGTGGCCCTGCAGCGCTACCGCGAGCGACATGGTTCGGACCTTGATCCGGCGCGGGCCATCATCATCGGCGATACCCCCAAGGACGTGGACTGCGCCCTGCACAACGGGTGCCGTGTCCTGGGTGTGGCCACCGGGGAGTTCACCCGGGAGCAGCTCGTGGCCTGCGGCGCCCACCATGCTGTGGACAAGCTGTCGCCCATCGAGCCCGTGCTGCGGTGGCTGCTGTCGCATCGCGAACCGACGCGGTAGCCTGCGGCGATCGATGGCCGAGTCGTTCCAGAGCGTCTGCCGCGACTTCTACGTGAACCAGAAGCTGGCCCTGAAGATGGACCTGCCGTGGGGACGCGAGCCGGTGCTCGAGCTGTTTGACCGCATGCGGCAGGCCGTGCCCGCCCTGAGCGACCTCCGCCGGTACGACCACGAGATCTCGCTCGAGAGCCCCGAGGACGACGAGCGCAGTTACGCGTGGGTGGCCCTCCGACAGACCTCGCTCCGCAGCGGCTTCGTGAATCCCTCGGACCTGACCGACGCCTACCGGTTGCATCGCACGGTCCTGGAGACCGCGCCATGGTTCCTCTCCATCCGACCCCTCGACGTGGACCATCTGGAGATGGTCTTCGGCTTCGACTTCGAGGCCGAGGGCAACCGCGACGCGATCATCTTCGACGCCCTGCTGGCGGACACCCCCCTGGCCGGCCTGGTGGAGCGGGACCGCGACGAGCCACTGGATGTGCAGCCCTTCATCGGCCTGCATCTGGATCGCGGCGATGGGGTGCAGGCCTTCGTGGAGATCAAGAGCCGCACGAAGGGCGGTGAACAACCCTCGCGATTCCCGAGCGAGCCCATCAGCGTCTACCTGACGGTGCGGCGGACCGGACCTGTCGATCGCCTCGAGGACCTGCCCCGCATCATGGCGGCCCTGGCGGGACATGCCGAGCGCCTTGCCGAGCAGCGGGTCATTCCCAGCGTGCTCATTCCCATCCGCGACGCCATCCTGAGCCGGTGAGGCCCCAGACCCTCAAAAAACAGCCGGACCGTCCCGAGACGGTCCGGCGAGGCATCCGTTCGATTCGGGCCTCAGCCCTTTCGGCTGAGGTACTTCTCGACGCTCTTGAGGTCCGCCGAGAGCTGCGGCGTCGCCGTGATGGTGAAGGAAGCGCCGGTCTTCAGGGTGACCACGCGGCTGGCCTTCTTGCGGCTGTGCCACATGCGACCGCCACGCTGGTGCACGTCGTTGCCGCCGTCGGCGCGACCCTTGGCCAGCTTGTCCAGGGCACGCTGCACGCGGGTCTCCTGGCGCATCAGGCGGAAGATGGTCTTGCGAAGGCTCTCCTTGGCGGGGAGCTTCGTGACGGTGAAGGTGACCTTGCTTCCGGGCTTCATTTCGGCGGTGGCGGCCATGGTGTGCTCCTTGCGATCCGCCCTGCGGCGGGTCGAGGAAGATAGCCGAAATCGGCCCTCGATGCCACCCTATCGAAGGCGGGCGATCACCTCGTCCCAGGCCTTCAGCAGGGCCTGGGTGCCCAGACGCCCGTGTCCGAGGGCCTCCAGACCCTGAAAAAGACGCTCGGAAAGTTCCAGTCCTGGCAAGTCCTCGCCATCGGCCCGGGTCTGCTCGCGGGCGATGCGAAGGTCCTTGGCCAGATGGCTCGCGAAGAACCCAGGGTTCCAATCACCCTTGAGCATGCGCGGCACCAGGTTCTGCAGCGTCCAGCTGCCGGCGGCTCCCCCGCTCACGCTCTGAAGCACGCGCTCGGCGTCGAGCCCTGCGGCCTTCGCGGCCACCATGGCCTCGCACGCGCCCACCATGCTGTTGGCCACAAGGATCTGGTTCACCATCTTGCAGAGCTGCCCGGCGCCCGCTGGGCCCTGCAGCACCACGATCTTTCCGAGGCGATCGAGGAGCGGCTTCGCACGCGAGAAGTCCGCTTCGCCTCCTCCGACCATGATGGAGAGCGAGGCATTCCGCGCCCCCACATCGCCGCCGGAGACGGGCGCGTCGAGCGCGCCCACGCCGAGCGTGGCGCACGCATGCGCGATCCGCCGGGAGAGACCGGGAGGACTGGTCCCCATGTCCACCACAACCCTGGGCTTCGCGCCTGCGGAGAGAAAACCGCGGGGGCCGAGAAAGACCTCCTCCACCTCCTGCGGGAAGCCCACCATGGCGAACGCCACGTCGCACCCCTCGGCCGCTGCGGCGGGTGAGGGGGCCCATTCGGCACCCGCAGCCAGCAGCCCCTCCGCCCGCGCCCGCGTCCGGGTGTGCACACGCACCGGGTGGCCCGCGGCCAGCAGGTGCCCGGCCATGCTCGAACCCATGACGCCAGTTCCAACCCATGCCACCCGCTGCAGTTGCTCGCTCATGGCCCCAAGGTAGCGGCCTCACACCGGACCGCGCCACCCCGTATGCGGATCGACCCCGTGGACCCACGGGAGGCGAAAGGAAGTCACAATGCACGCGAACCCCCCCGCCGGGCCCCGCATAGGCGGCCGCCTCATGGGACAGAACATCATGAACCAGAGCCACGCACCCGTCGACATCCAGGACCTTGAACGCCAGGTCGCAGAAGCCGCCAAGCCCTTCCAGCAGCTCGTCAGCGAGATGCAGCGCGTGGTGGTCGGGCAGCACGAACTGCTCGAAGGCCTCGTCATAGGCCTTCTCGGCAACGGCCACATCCTCATCGAGGGTGTTCCCGGACTGGCGAAGACCACCGCTGTCTCCACGCTGGCCAAGGCCATCCACACCAGCTTCCAGCGCATCCAGTTCACGCCCGACCTGCTGCCGGCAGACCTCATCGGCACGCTGGTCTACCGGCCCAACACCGGCGACTTCGTGGTGAAGAAGGGACCCATCTTCGCCAACATCATCCTGGCCGACGAGATCAACCGCGCACCGGCCAAGGTGCAGAGCGCCCTGCTCGAGGCCATGCAGGAACGACAGGTCACCATCGGGACCGAGACCTTCGCCATGGAGGACCCCTTCCTGGTGCTGGCCACGCAGAATCCGATCGAGCAGGAAGGCACCTACAGCCTGCCCGAGGCGCAGGTGGACCGCTTCATGCTGAAACTTGTCGTGCGCTACCCGAGCGCGCGAGAGGAACGGCAGATCCTGGACCGCATGGCCCGCACCACCGGCAGCCACCAGGTCCGCGCCGTGCTGCAGCCCAGGGA
>JBILWQ010000272.1:0-3295 GCA_044369805.1 Phycisphaerales bacterium | reverse complement strand
CCACGCAGGGGCGTCCGATGTGTAGGCCCGTCCCTATCACTCCCCGGGAATGTGCACGAACGTTCCGCTCCACGGGCTGCTCGCGGATCCGAGCAACTTCCGCGGAATGCGCCCCGCCCTCGATCCATGCCAGCCCGAGTCGCAGGCCAGCCGCATGGCATGCGCCATCCGCACCGGATCCGCCGCGTGCGCGATGCCCGTGTTCAGGAGCACACCGTCAGCACCGAGCTCCATGGCGATGGTCACGTCACTCGGGGTGCCCACGCCGGCGTCCACGATCACGGGATAGTCCGGCTGGCCGCCGTGCGCCGGATCCTTCAGCACCTGCAGCAGGATGGCGATCGCCTCGGGATTCGCCACGCCGCGACCCGATCCGATCGGACTGCCGGCCGGCATCACGCTGGTGGCGCCGGAATCGCGCAGCCGTCGAGCCTGGATCGCGTCATCGCTGCTGTAGACCAGCACCTCGAAGCCGTCCCTGACCAGTTCCCGGGTGGCCTCGAGGGTCCCCTCCGGATCAGGCAGCAGGGTGGACTTGTCGCCGAGCACCTCCAGCTTCACCCAGCGTGAGCCGGCGTTGCCCAGTTGCTCAAGCAGGTCCCGGCCAAGCCTCGCCACGCGCACGGCATCCTCGGCACTGAAACAGCCCGCGGTGTTGGGCAGCACGGTCAGCCGGTCCAGCGGCAACGCATCCAGCAACGATCGCCCCTGAGCGTCGAAGAGTCGCTCTCGCCGCACCGCCACCGTCACTGCGTCCGCGCCGCTGGCCTCGATGGCTTCGCGGGTCTGCTCCAGGTCCTTGTACTTCCCGGTGCCCACCACCAGTCGGGAGCGAAGCGTGAAGCTGCCCACCCGCAGGGGCGGAATGGCCAACCTATTTGCCGGGGTGGTGGCCATGCTCAGCCGCCTCCCACGAGGGTCACCACCTCGACCCGGTCACCGTCCGTCAGGTCACGAGCCGCTCGCTCGCGATGCGGCACCAGCGCCTCATTGACCTCCACGGCGCAAGGCACGCCCTCGCGTCCGATCCTCCGAAGGAGGTCCTGCACGCTGAGAGGGCCCTCAGCCTCGTACACCTGCCCATTGAGCACCAACTTCATGGGCGGAATGGTAGTCGCGCGGTGGGCGTAGCATCCCGCCGTGCGTCCTCTGGTCTGCCTGTGCCTGCTCCTGCTCGTCGCGTGCAAGCGGCCGACCTACGACACCTCCACCCCCGAGGCCACTCTCGATGCGGCAGTCGGCATGGTGCAGGGTTCGGACGCCACCTCGCTGCCCATGCTGATCGAGATCCCAGCCAGGGATGTCACGTTCGAGGATGGCGTGACCGAGGCCAGCGCGATCGCGGAGGTGAAGGCCAAGGCGGGGCAGATGCTTCAGCGGCTGATCCGTGTGGCCCGCCTGCTCCGCGAGCGGTTCCCCCGCGAGGTGGAGCGCGAGGTGCAGGCCGCCACGCGCAAGAAATCGCGCGGTGTCCGCGACGTCTCGCTGGCCATCCTGGCCGACCCCGGCGCATGGCTGGCCTCGCAGCGGCCGCGACTGGCGGCCACGGACCTTGGTGACGGCACGGCAGCGCTGACCCTGGATGGCGAGCCTCTGTTCGCTGGTGTGCTCTCGATGGTGGAGACACCGGAGGGCTGGCGGCTCCGCATGCCGGTGGAGCTGGTCCGCGAGAACCAGTACTGGCCCGACACGCGGCACGAATGGAGCGTCATCGCCAGCATGATGCTCGCCGTCGAGAACGCGTTGATCGACTTCGAGCGTGATCTCGATGGCGGCAAGATCGCCAGCCTCGACGCCGCCGCCGCCCGCGTGGGTCGCCTGGTGGGCGAGAGCGTGGTGGTGCAGTCCATCATCTACGCCTCCATGAAGCGACCCGAGGCGACTGAGCCTGCCGAGGCATCCGCCACGGCCGGACAGGGCGGCTGACCTCAGCCCAGGCAGAGCCAGCTCACGAGCGCCAGCACCGGCAGCAGCAGTCCGATCGACCACAGCAAGTAGCCGCCGAATCCGGGCATCCGAACCCCGGCGCCTGAGGCGATGGCCCGCACCATGAGATTGGGTCCGTTGCCGATGTAGGTCATTGCGCCGAGGAAGACCGCCCCCAGCGACACGCCTGCCAGCAGGTCGCTGCGGATCCATCCTGCGTCGGCCAGCAGCACCGTCTCGGGCCCCGCGGCCTGCAGCGTGACGCTCCGGGCCACGCCCATGAAGACCAGGTAGGTCGGTGCGTTGTCGAGCACGCTGCTCAGGCCGCCCGTCCACCAGAAGAGACGCATGGGCGAATCCAGCCCCAGGGTGGAACCGCGACTCTCCAGCACGGCGAGCGGAACCTGCATGGTCAGGAAGATGCCCGCGAACACGGCCGCAACCTCGCCCATGGGCGCCAGGCTGAAGCCTCGCCCGGCACGAACGCCCCAGGGCTCGAAGCCCACGCTCGCTCCCGCCAGCAGCAGCAGAAAGCCTTCGCGCGCCAAAGGTGGCGGCATCCATCCCATCAGCGGGCGTCCCGGCTGCACGAACGCGACCACCAGGACGGCGAGCAACAGCAGGCTCACGCTGCGCCAGCCGCGCACGCGAAGCGCTGTCGGTCCCGGCGTGGGCCGGTGCGTCTCGTCACGTTGCATGCGCCGATCGACCATGGCGTAGACGGCAAGCAGGGCACCCACCGTGATCAGCCACGCCTTCCAGAGGCTGAGCGTCCACAGGAACGGCACGCCGCGCAGGTACCCCAGGAAGAGCGGCGGATCGCCGATGGGCAGCAGGCACCCGCCCACATTGCTCACGATGAAGATGAAGAAGACCACCGTGTGCACCTGGTGCTTCCGCTGGCGGTTGGCCTCCAGCAGCGGACGAATCAGCAGCATGCTCGCCCCGGTGGTGCCCAGCAGGTTCGCCAGCACGGCGCCGCTCGCCAGCAGTGAAAGGTCGGTGGAGGTGGTTCCCTGCAGCGAGCCCTCCAGCTGCACGCCGCCGGCGATCACGTAGAGGGAAAGAAGCAGCACGATGAATGGCACGTACTCCGTGGCGCCATGCGCGGCCGCGGAGAGCGCCGTTGCGGCGTCGGTGCGCCACGCCATCCAGGCCAGCGCGGCCAGCCCCATCAGGCAACTGAAGGCCAGCTTGCTGGTGTTCCGTTCCCACCAGTGCTCCAGGGGTGCCACCAGCGGCACCACGGCCAGGGCCAGCAGCAGCAGCGCGAAGGGCACGCACCCCAGCCACCAGTCAGGGCGTTCCGCCAGCGGTGCGAGTGGCTCATGGGCACCGATCGCCACAGCACGGATGGCGACCACGCTGG
>JBILWQ010000097.1:0-7004 GCA_044369805.1 Phycisphaerales bacterium | reverse complement strand
GCTGGGCCTGCTCGAACTCCATCTTGCGCTTGAGGAACTCCTCGAAGACCTTCAGGCGGCCGGCGGCATCGGTGAGCTTGCGGCCGGTCTCGATGAAGTTGCTGGAGTCGGGCTTGAAGTTCTCCGCCTCGGCCTGCAGCGACTGCATCTCGGCCGTGATCGCGTCGCGCTTCGCCGCTTCGGCCTTCATCAGTTCGGTCAGCCGGGCCTCGCCGGCCTTGTGTCGATCCAGGCCCGCGAAGACGCGCTCCAGGTCCACGCAGGCCACCACGGCGGGTTTCTGCGGCGTCACCATGGCCCAGAGCAGGGCCAGGGCCGGAATGGCGGCGAGCCAGAGGATCAGTCGCGTGGATCGGTGGGGCATGGTGTGGGTTCCTGAAGGCTTGTTCACTTGGCACCGGATGGGGTGGGCACGCTGGTGCCCGCGGCGCGGGCGTTGTTCATCCGCACGATCAGCTTGTCGGTGAGGTCATGGGCCGGGCTCGCGTAGAGCACGCGGCGACGCTGGATCTGGTCGAGGACCTGCGCCTCCTGCGGCATCTTGGCCTCACGATTGGTCTGAAGGTCGTCCGTGCCATCGTCGATGATGATGTAGTCGTAGCCCTCGGCCTCGGCCAGCTTGGCGGCCTCGGACCGCAGGTTCCGGTAGATGCTGCGCCACATCAGGCTCTTCTCGTAGTCCAGTTCGCCCATCTTGCCGTTCGCCCACTGCTCCATCTGCAGCTGTTCCAGGATCAGGGGCTCCGCCTTGGCCTGCCGCTCGGGCGTATCGGGCATGGCCTCGACCTCCTTCAGGCCGCTCTCGAGCTTCTTGGCACGGGCCTGGGCCTCCTCCTGGAACTGCCGCTTCATGGCCTCGACCTGCATCTCGAAATCCTGCCGCTCCTGCAGCTTGTCGACCACGCGGGGCAGGTTCACGCTGGCCGTGCGGGTGCCTTGCGCCGGCGCGACGGGTCGGGCGGTGCCCAGGGCGACGGTACCCAGGGCCATGGCAAGGACCGAGGCGCTGGCAAGGAGGACGTTTCGGGCGCGGTGGGGCATGGATGGATCTCCGTGAGGCGGGGGATTGTAGAAGGAGCCGAAGTCGCCTGCCGCCACGGCGGACGCCGCAGGGCCCCGGCTAGAAGGGAAGTTCGGCGTTGAAGGAGAAGACCTGCGTGGAGTCGAACTCCTCCTTCAGCACCGGCACCGCGAAATCCAGCGCGATGGGCGCGGGCCCCATCATGGGAATGTAGAGCCGCAGGCCGGCGCCCACGCTCACGCGGTACTGGTCCAGGCTCACGCTGTCCTCGACGGTGCCGGAGTCCACGAAGAGCACGGTGTTGACCGCATCCATGAACACGGGCAGCTCCACCTGCGCGCCGGCGAAGAACATGAACTGTCCGCCCACGGGGTTGCCTTCCCAGTAGGGCTGCACCGGCGTGACCGCGTTCGGGTTGGCCGGCGTGTTGCCGAACGGGGAGGTGAGGGGGATGGGCGTCGCCGGCCAGGGCTGCTGGTTCAGCACGGCCACGGATTGCGGGCTGACCCCCCGGAAGGCGAAGCCGCGAAGGGTTCGGCCACCCAGGTAGAACCGCTCGAACACCGGGGCGCTGCTGCTGAAGAGGTAGCCCGACTGGGCGTTGAGCCTGAGCGTGGTCTTGCGACCCAGGAAGTCCTCGTCCAGGGTGAGGAAGGTGGTGTAGGCCGCCCGGATCGTGGGGTAGGTGTAGTCGCCGAGGTACTGGCTCACGCCCAGATCCATGATGCTGCCCGAGCCCGGACGCTGGCGATTGTCCACCGTGTTGCGCTGCACGCCCGCGGCAAGCACGGTGAAGGTGTAGGGTCCGGCCTGGTTGTAGATCTCGATCGGCGTGCCGGTCTGGAAATCCGTGAGCTTCACCCACTCCAGTCGGGCGTTGGAGTTGAAGGACCAGAAGTCGCCCAGCTTGCGCCCCAGGCCCAGCTGCCCGTTCAGCCGCTCCTCGTCGTTCTGGCTGTACACGCGCTGGCGGTAGAAGCCGCTGGCGGTGCCGCCCCAGTCGGTCTCGAGCAGGTGCGGATCGCCGATCGAGAACGAGTAGGTGCTCACGTCGATGCCGGGCGCGATCGTGAGGTTGAAGGTCTGCCCGGCGCCGCGGAAGCTGCGTCCGCCGAAGAACTCGCCGAAGCTCGCCGGCGGATCGGCGATGTCGAAGTTGTACTGGTTGAGAGAGATCTCGCCGCCGAAGCCCTGATCGGTGCCGACCGACACGCCGAAGTTCAGGCTGCCGGTGTTCTTCTCCTTGATCTCGACCAGCACATCGCGCTTGCTGGCATCGTCGGGATCGGGGGCCTGGGCCGTGACGCGATTCTCGTTGAAAAGGTTGCTGGCCTTCAGCCGCTTCTCGGTGTTCTCGATCTCGTTGCCATCGAGCGGTCGCCCGGGCTGGAAGCGAACGAGCCTCCGGATGACCTTGTCGCGCGTGATGAAGTTGCCCTGGATCCTCACCAGTCCGGTCTGGAACGCGTCGCCCTCCGTCACGGTGACGATCATGTCCACGTCGGCCTCCTCGCCGGCGCGGACGTAGGTGGCGTCCACCCGGGCGTCGGTGTACCCCATGGTGAAGTAGGCCGCCTGCACAAGCTTGGTGCTCTGCTCGATCCGCGGCTTGACGTAGGCATCGCCCGGCCGCAGCGCGATCAGGCCTCGCAACTGCTCGGGGCTGAAGACCCGCAGCTTGCCGTCTCCGGATCCCTCCACGCGGATGCTCCGCAGGCGGTACTGGCGGCCCTCGGTCACCATGAAGACGACCTTCGCCTCCTTCTGGTCGGCGCTCAGTTCCACGCGCCGGTCCACGCGCACGTCCATGTAGCCGCGATCCTTGTAGTAGGCGTCCAGCGTGGCCACGTCGTCGATGAGCGCTTCCTCGTCCAGGTTGCCCTTGCGGAAGAGGAAGATCCAGGGCTTGGTCTTGATCTGCGCGGCCAGCTGCTTGGCCGGGAAGGCGCGATTGCCCGTGAACTCGATCTCGCGGATGCGGACGCGGGGGCCCTCCACGATGCGGAAGATCAGGATGCCCTGGTCCTTCAGCTGGCTCTCGTCCACCGAGACCTCGACCAGATAGTGCCCCTTGCTCTTGTAGAGCTCCTTGATCTTGAAGACGCTCTGCTGCAGCAGGAAGTCGTCGCGGGGACCCCCGGGATAGAGCGGGATGACCTCGCGGAGCTCCTGGTCGCTGAGCGCCTTGTTGCCCACGGTCTGGATGGCCTCCACGATGGACTGTTCCACCAGCAGGAAGGTCACCTCCACCGTGCCATCCGGAAGGATCTTCGCGTCTGCGGTCACCGTGGCGAAGTGTCCGAGCCGGTACAGGTTGGTGACGTCGCTGCGCACCACGCGCGCGTCGTAGGGCTCTCCGGCAGCCACGCGCAGGTTGTTGCGGATCTCCTGCTCGCCCACCCGACCCAATCCACTGAGCGTGACCTTGCTGATCGGACGGTCGGCCAGGCTCTCGTCCTCCACGCTCTGGGCCAGGGCGGCCCGGGCAGGCAGCAGGGCAAGGGCGAGCGCCAGCACAAGGCCGAGGAGGGCCGCACCCATCGGGCGCGGACCCGAACGGAAGGGTGGGCGGTCGGAGCCGGGCATGAGCAGACGGCGAGGATAGCCGTGCACCTCCACCACTGCCATGCGGAAACGCTGCTAGGCTCGTCGCTTCCATGCGACTCGACGCGCTCGCCTCGCGGATCGGCGCTTCGCTGCACGGCGACGGAGCCGTGGAGGTGCGGGGTTGCGCTCCCGTGGATCGCGCGGGGCCTGGTCAGGTGAGCTTCGTTGCCAACATGCGGTACGTGGAGCACCTGCGGACCACCGGTGCAAGCGCGGTGATCGTGTCGCCCGGTGCCAGCGTGCGAGAAGGCGTGGCCCGGCTCGAGTGCCGCGATCCGTACTTCGCCTTCCGGGAGGCCATGGTCGCCCTGCATGGCTTCCGAAGGCACCCGAATCCCGCCGACGCCGCTCCCTCGGCGCCGCTCCGCTCGCCTGCGGCCGTGGTGCATGCCGAGGCCCGGGTGGCGGCGGACTGCGTGCTGCACGCCGGTTCGGTGGTGGAGCGAGGGGCCATCCTGGGGCCGGGCTGCGTGCTCTATCCCAACACCTACGTGGGGGAGAACGCGGTGCTGGGCTCGGGCTGCGTGCTCTTTCCCGGAGCGGCCATCTACGATGGCTGTCGCCTGGGTGCCCGGGTCACCATCCACGCCAACGCGGTGATCGGCAGCGACGGCTTCGGCTACGCCACGCACAAGGGCCGCCACGAGAAGATCCCGCAGGCCGGCATCGTGGTTCTTGAGGATGACGTGGAGATCGGTTCGGGCTGCGTCATCGAGCGTGCGGCCATGGAGGAGACGCGGATCGGCGAGGGCACCAAGTTCGCCGACCTGATCAGCATCGGGCACGGCACGCGCATCGGGAAGCACTGCCTGCTGGTGAGCCTGGTGGGCGTGAGCGGCAGCGTGGAGATGGGGGACTACGTGGTGCTTGGCGGCCAGGCGGGCATCACCGGACACCTGAAGATCGGAAGCAACGTGCAGGCGTCGGGCAAGGCCGCCATCGTGACCGATCTGCCCGATGGCGCCCGCGTGGGCGGCATCCCCGCCATCGAGCTCGATGCCGCGAAGCGGAACGCGCTCGCCGGCCGCGACCTGTACGGCATGGCCCGTCGGCTGAAGCAGCTGGAACGCGAGGTCGAGCGCCTGAAGGGCGCCGGCTCGCCGAAGAAGGAGAACACCGCATGACCACCGCCACCCTGCTCAAGACCCCGTTTCACGACCTGCACCTGCAGCACGGCGCCCGCATGACCGACTTCGCCGGGTGGGAGATGCCGCTGACCTACGGCAGCATCCTGGACGAGCACCGGTGGTGCCGCAGCAGCGCCGGCTTCTTCGACGTGAGCCACATGGGCCGCCTGAAGTTCACCGGCCGCCACGCGCGCCGCTTCCTGGACCGGGTCTGCACCCGTGGAGTCCTGGGCATGCAGAAGGGCATGGTGCGCTACTCGCTGGTCTGCAACGAGCGTGGCGGCTGCCACGATGACGTGCTGGTGTACTGCCTCGAGGAGGACGAGTACCTGATGGTGTGCAACGCCAGCAACCGCGCGAAGCTGGTGAAGCACTTCGAGGCGCAGAAGGGGGACATGGCCTTCCGCATGGAGGACCAGACCCAGAGCACGGCCATGGTGGCCATCCAGGGTCCGAAGGCCATGGAGCTGATCGGCGGATTCAGCAAGGAGATCCCCACGCTCAAGCGCTACCGTTTCACCGAGAAGAGCCTGCTGGTGGTCAAGCTGCTGGTCAGTCGAACGGGCTACACCGGCGAGGACGGCGTGGAGATCATCCTGGGGTCGGGCATGGCGAAGATGGCGCTGGGCCTGTTCCTGAAGGACATGGGCAAGGCGGAGGGCGTGGTGAAGCCCTGCGGCCTCGGGGCCCGCGATTCGCTTCGCCTGGAGGCGGGCATGCCGCTCTATGGTCACGAGATCGGCGAGGACATCGATCCGCTGACGGCGGGTCTGGACTTCGCCGTGAAGCTGGACAAGGGTCAGGGCGACGAGCGAGAGGGCACGTTCATCGGCCAGGAGGCGCTCAAGGCGATCGCGGCCGCGGGTGGACCCAAGCGACGGCTCGTGGGGCTGACCCTCGAGGGTCGCCGCAGCGCTCGCCAGGGCATGAAGGTGATGCAGGGAGGCACCGAGGTGGGCCACGTGACCAGCGGGTGCCTCAGCCCCACGCTCGACCGGCCCATCGCCATGGCCATCGTCGATCGCGCCGTGGCCGAGTCGAAGCCGGCGCTCGAGGTGGACCTCGGACGCGAGCGCGTGTCGGCCACGGTCACCCCCATGCCGTTCATCAAGACGGTGCGCTGAACCGGCTCAGGCCGCCGGCGGGGTCTTCTTCTTGCCGCTTCCGGGCGGCCGACCGCGTCGCTTGGCCGGCGGCGGCGGTGGCGCCTCGCCCTCCGCACGCACCCACTGGCTCGGACGCGCGTCCATGAGCCGGGTGTGCAACTTCTTCAGGGCCTCTTCGGCGATCTGCCGCACGCGCTCGCGGGTCAGGCCCACGGTCTCGCCGATCTGCTTGAGCGTGAGCGGTTCCTGGCCCTCCAGGCCGAACCGCAGGCGAAGCACGCGGGCATCGCGCTGATCGATCGAGTCGAGCAGCTTCAGGATGAAGCCCAGGTCCTCGCGGTCGGTGACCTTGCGCTCGGGATCGGGCGTGCGGTTGTCCTCGAACAGGTCGCTGAAGTCGACGGTGTCGCCGTCGTCCTTCACCGGGGCCTGGGTGGGCGCGTTCCGCGCCTTGACCGCGCGCTTGACGATCTCCAGCTTCTTGACCGGGATCCCCATGGCGTGGCTCAGCTCCTGGATGCTGGGCTGCCGGCCATGCTCCTCCTCGAAGCGACGCTGCTGCTGCTTGTACCGCGCGATCAGTTCCACCATGTACGCCGGGATGTGGATCGGCTGCACCGCGTTGATCAGCGTGCGCTTGATGGCCTGCTTGATCCACCAGCTGGCGTAGGTGCTGAACCGTGCGCCCTGCGCCGGGTCAAAGCCCTCGACAGCGCGGATGAGGCCGATGTTGCCTTCCTCGACCAGGTCGGCCAGTGCCAGGCCACGGTGCGCGTAGTTCTTGCTGATGGCGATGACCAGGCGAAGGTTCGCCTTGATCATGTGCTCCTTGGCATCCTGATCGTCGTCGTTGATGATGCGCCACCCCAGCGCCTTCTCCTCCTCGGGAGTGAGCAGGGCCACCTCGTTGATCTGACGCATGTAGACGTGCAGATCGGATTGGGCGCTTGATCGGGGCATTGACTTCGTGGACCCGCGGGCTGGGCATGGTAGATCGGCGGGGTGGGGTGGTGCCACCACCCGAAGATGCGGATTTTGTGCGGATAGCATTCCCCACGGCCATGACCGACCTGACCCCCTGGCTTCGGGAATGGCCCTGGCGGCCGGGCAACCTCGATGTCCGGGCCATCCAGGCACCCGATG
>JBILWQ010000095.1:0-7131 GCA_044369805.1 Phycisphaerales bacterium | reverse complement strand
CTCAATGAAATTGAGTCCGATATGTAGGCCCGTCCCTCTCAGTGCACGCCCTGTCCAGCGAGCCAGCGCTCCGCGTCGATCGCGGCTTGGCAGCCCATGCCCGCGGCCGTGATGGCCTGACGGTACACCTGGTCAGCCAGGTCACCCGCCGCGAACACGCCCTCCAGATTCGTCTGACTGCCGCGCGAACGCAGCACCACGTAGCCCTTGTCATCCAGTTCCACGCCACTGCCCTGCAGGAACCCGGTTGCGGGCGAGTGGCCGATGGCAATGAACAGGCCCCGCACGTCGATGCGGCGCGTGACGCCCGTCTTGAGATTCCTCACCATGACCGCCTCGATGGTGGACTGACCGACCACGTCCTCGACCCCGCTGTCCCACACCATCTCGACCTTCGGGTTGCCCAGCACGCGTTCCTGCATGCTCTTGCTGGCGCGGAGCGTGTCACGGCGATGGATCACGTAGACCTTGCTGCCGAACTTCGTCAGGTAGCTGGCCTCCTCCATGGCCGTGTCACCGCCACCCACCACCGCCAGCGGCTGGTTGCGGAAGGCGGGCAGGGCGCCGTCGCACACCGCACAGGCGCTCACGCCACCGCCGCTCTGCGCCAGGCGAAGTTCGTTGGGCAGGCCCAGCCAGTTGGCCGTGGCTCCCGTGCTCAGGATCACCGAGTGGGACTGGACCGACCGGCCATCGCTGTCGGTCAGCGTGAACGGACGCCTCGAGAAGTCGCAGCGATCGATGTTCGCGTCGACAACGCGGGTGCCGAATCGCTCGGCTTGCTCGCGGAACTTGCCCATCATGTCGGGGCCACTCACGCCGTGCGGGAAACCCGGGTAGTTCTCCACCTCAGTGGTCAGCATGAGCTGGCCGCCCGGCAGCACCGGCGCCGGGTTGGTGGCCGGCACGCCCACGTACACCACGGGCTGCAGGTTGGCACGCGCCGCGTAGATGGCGGCGGTCCAGCCCGCGGGACCGCTGCCGACGATGACCACCTTCTCGATGCCGCTTGCCATCGGTGTCTCTTTCCGCAGGCCCTCGGGCCCGCTCACTTGTTCAGGAGTCCGGCCTTCTGCGCCAGCTGCCGCGGCGGAGGCCACATGACCAGGTCGCCCACGCCATCCGGCGGATCATGCTTGGCGAAGTTCCCGTCCTCATGGTCCCCGCCCACGGCCCACAGCACACCTCTGGTCGCGGTGACCTGCCCCCACGGCGTGTCGATGGCCTGCGACTTGTCGCCGATGTCCCGGTACTCGAAGGTCCCGTACTTCCGCGAGTACGGATCCATGTTCATCTTCCGGAGTGCAAACTGCGGGAAGATGCGTCCCAGATCGGCCGGCCACCGGCCCTTGTTCGCGGCGTGGAATCCGCACAGGCCCAGGGCCATGCAGGTGCCGTTGAGCTCGGCCGACGCCCGCATGCGAAGGCGGAAGACCCGCTCCATCTCGGAGGCAAGCAATCCCACGGCCGCGTAACGCACGGGATTGAGCCGGCTGTACTCGCTCGGCGTCTCGTTCATGGGGTCGTACGGGGGCATTCTCCACCGGCGCCACCAGTCATCGAACACGCTGACCATCCGCTCGTTCGATGCATCCATGCTGCCGTGCAGGTCCGCGATCGACCGCCAGTACGCCGCGGCGCCGAAGCGGGTGATCGGAGATCCAACGGCCTGCGCCGAGCCGAACCGCTCCGCGAAGACCCCGCCCACCGGCTGCCCGTCCGCCCCGAACGCCGTGGCGAAGATGGCCTCCGAGGCGACCACGTCGCCCTCGGGCATCTCCAGTCGCTTGAGCTTCTCGCCATCCCCAGGCCGCAGGAAGGGATACTCCTTCAGGGCCACTCGCTGCAGCGTCTCCGCGGGAATCTGCCCCAGATGGTCGGCCAAAAACACGCGATGCGCCTCGAGCGAGCTGACCAGCAGTTCCAGCACCACGGCCTTCTCGATCGCCATGCGCTGCTCGGCGGCCCCGCGAAGCATGCGGAGGCCGTCCAGTCCCACCGCGAAGGCCTCATCGAACTTCTTCTGCTCACCCAGGCGCCGCATCTCCAGCACCGCGTAGGCCGCGTAGCCTCGCACCGCCTTCAGGTAGGGGAAGGCCGCCTCACCGATCGCCGACCCGGGCTCGGCCACCAGCCCCTTGGCCTTCGCCGCCGAGTCCGTAGATCCGTTGCCGTACGGCACACCGAGCACGATCGCGCCGCGTGCCTCCTTCAGTGCCTTGGCCAGTTCCCCGTTCTCGGCGGCCCAACGGCTCCAGGCCTCCGCCTCCGGCATGCCCGACCAGATGTCGGCCGGCATCGGCACACCGCCATCGGCAGGCATGGGCTTCGCCTTGATCCAGGCGGGCCAGAGGATGGACGCCGCGCGCTGTGCAGGCGGCACGTTCTTGAGCCACACGTTGAGCGGATCCTTGCCCCCCGAAGCGGCCCTGGCCGCTGGCGCGGCGGGCTTCGCATCCTGGACCGCATGAGCGAGGGACGCGGGAATCAAGACCGAGACAAGCAGGGTGCTGAGGAGTCGTCGCATCATTTCTCTGAACCTTCCGGGCGGGCGGGCAGCATACTGCCGCGGGCCGAGGGGGACCCCGAGCCGACAGCCCTTCCCGGGAGGACCTAGACTCGCCGCCCCGGCGCGCGGACGCCGTCAGCACCAGGTACCCCAGCCCCCCGTTGCAGGAGCAGCCCATGATCGTTGGAGTCCCGAGCGAAGTGAAGCCTGACGAGTATCGCGTTGGCATGCGGCCCGTGGGCGCAGAGGTGCTGGTTCGCGAGGGTCACACCGTGCTGGTGCAGGCTGGCGCAGGCGTGGGCAGCGGCTTCTCCGACGAGCAGTACACCGCCGCCGGGGCCACCCTGGTGAAGACCGCCCAGGAAGTCTGGGCGAAGGCCGAGTTGATCGTGAAGGTGAAGGAGCCCCAGCAACCCGAGATCGCCATGATCCGCGAGGGCCAGACGCTCTTCACCTACTTCCATTTCGCGGCGGACCGCGATCTCACGCTCGGCTGCCTGGACCGCAAGTGCGTCGCCTGCGCCTACGAGACCCTGACCAACGACGAGGGCCACCTGCCCCTGCTCACCCCCATGAGCGAGGTTGCCGGCAAGCTCTCTATCCAGGAGGGCGCCAAATTCCTCGAGCGACCCTTCGGCGGCCGGGGCGTGCTGCTTGGTGGCGTGCCCGGTGTGGAGCCTGGCCATGTGCTGGTGATCGGCGGCGGCGTGGTGGGCACATGCGCCGCGCGCGTCGCCGCGGGCATGGGCGCCCAGGTCGTCATGCTGGACGTGAACATCGACCGCCTCCGGCACCTCAGCGAGACCATGCCGCCGAACGTGCAGGTCATCTACAGCGATCCCCAGGCCATCCGCGAACGGCTCAACTGGGCCGACCTGATCGTGGGCGCGGTGCTGGTGCCGGGCGCCAAGGCACCGCACCTGATCAAGCGGGCCGACCTCAAGCACATCCGCCCGGGATCGGTGATCGTGGACGTGGCCATCGATCAGGGCGGCTGCGTGGAGACCGCTCGCGTGACCACCCACCGCAACCCCACCTACGAGGTGGACGGCGTGGTCCACTACTGCGTGGGCAACATGCCGGGCGCCGTGGCGCGCACCAGCACCATCGCCCTCACCAACGTCACGCTGCCATGGGCGGCCAGGCTGGCTCGGCACGGAGCCCATCGCCTGGCCCAGATGGATCACCACTTCGCCAACTGCATCAACATGGACCGCGGCAAGCTGACCAACCAGCCGGTGGCCGAGGCCCACAACCTGCAGTTCGCCGGCGCCGCGGCGTGAGCGACGCCGCGCCTGATCGCTGCAACGTGCTCCTGGCCGGAAGCGGCGGCCGCGAGCACGCGCTGGCCTGGAAACTGCGGCAGAGCCCCCGACTGGGGAACCTGTGGGTGGATCCGGACGCCAACGCCGGCCTGCTCGCGCTGGGCCGCACGTGTCCGCAGTCCCTCGAGCCTCGCAACCGCTTCCACCTTGAGCGATGGATGGAGCGAGAGGACATTCGGCTCATCGTGGTGGGTCCCGAGGCATTGCTGGAGCAGGGCATGGCCGATGACCTTCACAAGCCCCCACATCGGCTGGTGTTCGGCCCGGGCAGGGCCGGCGCGCGGCTGGAATCCGACAAGAGCTGGTGCAAGCACGTGCTTCGCACGGCCAACGTGCCGACCGCCGAATCCCGAACCTTCGGCCGCGATCAGCTCGATGCCGCGATCCACTACGTGCGCAGCCGCGCTGATCCCGTGGTGGTCAAGGCCAGCGGACTGTGCGCGGGCAAGGGCGTGGTGGTGTGCGACACGCCCGCGCAGGCCGAGGCGGCCGTGCGAGACATGCTGGAGCGGAGGATCCACGGTGATGCCGGCGCAACCATCGTGATCGAGGAGCGGCTTCGAGGCGATGAAGTCAGCGTGCTCGCCCTGGTGGATGGCCGGAGCATCTGGATGCTCGAGCCCTGCCAGGACCACAAGCGGGTCGGCGAGGGCGACACCGGACCCAACACCGGCGGCATGGGCGCCTACTGCCCCACGCCGCTGGCCACCGAGTCCGTGCTGCGACAGGTGGAGCGGGAGATCCTGGTGCCAACTGTCGACGCGCTGCGACGCGAGGGGATCGAGTTCCGCGGCGTGCTCTATGCCGGACTCATGCTCACCCATGGCGGACCGAAGGTGCTCGAGTTCAACACACGCTTCGGCGATCCGGAAACCCAGGCTCTCATGGTGCGCTGGCGGGGCGACCTGCTCGATGCTCTGTGGCGCACCGCGGCAGGCACGCTCGATGGGGCGGACATCGCCTTCTCGCCGGGATCGAGCTGCTGCGTCGTGGTCTGCGCCGAGGGGTACCCGGGCAAGCCCCGCACGGGCGACCTGCTGGAGGGTCTGGCCGAGGCCGAGGCCCTGAACTCGCCCGCCGAGCTCCTGGCCTGCTTCCACGCCGGAACGAAGGCGGGTGCCGCGGGCCCCGTCTCGGCGGGTGGGCGGGTGCTTGGGATCACGGCTTCCGCCCCGGATCTGGCCCAGGCCGCAGGGCGAGCCACGCAGGCCGCCGAACGGATCCGATTCCCGGGCGCCTTCTTCCGGCGGGATATTGGACATCGGGCACTTTCTCGACGGTGATCCGGTCGGAAGACATCCTTGCTCTTCTGTTGAGGGGCCGGAAACTCACGAGTAGACTCGTTCGGATATCGCCGGGACCCTCTCCCCCACCCCATTGAGACAGTTCATGCTCCCCCACATCCGTTCCGTTGCCAACGGCCTTGCGGCCACCGTCGGTCTCTCGCTCCTCCTGAACGACCCTGCGATCGCACAGGTGGCTCGTCCGTCGGCCCGAACCTTGGGCGCCAAGCAGGGCATCGCAGCCGTGAACCAAGGCGCGACCAAGGGTGCTGGCGTGACGGCCGATGGCAGCAAGCCCGCCGTCGACCTGCAACTGGATCTCGTGCCACCCATCGATGTCGATCCCGATGCGCCGATCGAGCCCCGAACGCCGTTCCCCAAGTGGGGCGCCGCGGGTCCAGGCAGCATCGTGGCCCAGATGGGGAACCACGCCCGCCTGACGGGCCGCGTGTACGTGAAGTTTCGCGATGACCTGCGCGTCCGTTCCTCCATGTCGGCCGGGACCATGCTGTCGACCGAGAACACCGCCGGCTTCTCGCCGATCGGAGGAATCGACGATGAGCAGGACCCGATCGCCGAGGCTCGCGCGGTGCTCGCCGGATTCGGCGGCCAGATCGAGCAGGCGATCAAGATTCCCCTGCCCCGTCTGAAGGCCATCGAGCAGCGGGCCACCATCCTGAGCCGGAAGGAGCAACCTGACCTCGGCGGCTTCATGCTGGTGAACGTGGGCGTGGCCCAGGCCCGTGCGGCAGCGGAGGCCTTCAACGAACTCGACTGCGTGGAATTCTCCCACGTCGAGCTTCAGGGCAAGCCAGCGCAGTGCCAGCCGCTGGATCAATCGCTTCAGAAGGGCCCCGGCGGCGTGGGTGCCAACGTGTCCGGCTGCAACCAGGGCACCAATGCCAATGGCCAGCCGTTCATCTGCCAGCCCTACCCCATCATCGCCCTGCCGCAGGGCCAGGGGAACGTCTCGGCGGGATTCATCAGCTGCAACAAGCCCAGTTTCTGGGCCAACTACATCCCGATCAACAACCAGCCGCTGCCCAACGCCCAGCAGGCGTGCCAGCCCGCGGGCGGCTTCCAGCCCGACCTTCGGAGCCGCCCGATCTGGGACTGCACCCCCAGCTGCAACAACCCGGTCAACTGCGCCGACACCACCAGCACCCTGTGGACGCAGGGCGGCAACCCCACCTGCCAGTACGGCTGCGCCGACTTCAACTGCGCCAACGCGGTCGCGCTCTACCAGCCCAACTGCATCGACATGACCAACCCCCAGGGTTGGGACGCGGTGTGCGCGACGCTCGCCTCGGTGATCTGCCCTCCGCAGGTCGGGTCTCCCACCCCCTACAACGGGCAGGGCAACACGATCGGCGGCCTCGCCGTCGACCAGATCACGCAGCGCTGCTACCAGACGCTGGCACCCACCACGCCGGTGCCCCCGGCTCCGCTCACCGCAGCCACCCCGTTCGACATCTCCAACAACTTCACCTATGACCCGTGCTTCGTGGCTCGCGGCCCCGCCAACTACACGGTGAGTGCTGGCCGCGGCGTGATCGTCTACACGGACATCGGCGATGGCTCAGGCATCCGACCCTGGGGCTTCACCTACGCGTCTCCCGGCGTTCCATCCTCCATGCCGCCCTTCGCCTACCTGCAGTTCGCGGCCGCGGGATCGGGCACCTTCGATGACACGGCGCAGGGTGCACCGGGCAACGTGTCCCAGCCCTGCACATCGGGCATCGGAAACACGCCGGTCGGTGGCACCGTCCTCAGCGTGAATCCGTTCGACTCCACGCTGGCTGGCGCGAACGCGCAGTTCGATCCGATCTACAAGGGCGGCCCGCAGCTCTTCTCGCACGACTGCACCACCGTCAGCTCGGTTCCAGGCTGCTACAACTCGCCGTGCTGCGCTTACGTGTGCATCACCGATCCATCCTGCTGTGACGTGGGTTGGGATCAGTCATGCGTGGATCTGGCTCGCGGTGCCGCAGCCCCCGCGATCTGCTCCGCGGCC
>JBILWQ010000003.1:0-23295 GCA_044369805.1 Phycisphaerales bacterium | reverse complement strand
GGCCGCCCTCACTCAAGCTGCTGCGTCCGGAACTGGATCGTGACCTGGTCACCATCGTGGAACATGCGATCCAGAAGAACGCCTCGGATCGCTACCAGTCGGCCTCGGAGATGGCGGCCGACCTTCGCCGTTACCTGGGGGGGCGACCCATCCTCGCGCAGCCCACGCCAACCTGGCGCCGCGCACAACTCCTCGCTCGCCGGAATCCGGCCGCGGCGATCGCCATCGTCGTGGCCACGGTCGCCTTGCTGCTGGCCTTCGCCACCACCATCGTCCTGGGTCTTCGCGAACGGGCAGCCGCCACCCGAACCGAGGAGGCGCTGGCCCGCACGCAGGCCGCGCTGCGACGCAGCTGGATCGCCGAGCTCACCCGTGCCATCGAGGTCGAGGATTCCACCGGGGTCCGAAAGACCCGCGAACATCTGGCTGATGACGATTCATGGGCGATTCGGCTCCTGGATGCATTGAGCGACGAGAGCGAGGGCTCCGTGCGCCAGTCGGACGATCCTCGCTTCCAGAACTTCGCGGCCATGGGCTGCGATGTCTCGCCCGACGGAGGCACGCTTGCCTTCTGCGGCGACTGGGACTACGGCGCGGTTCTTGTCGATGCTCGCACCATGCGGCTGCTCCGCGTGCTGGGCCCGGAGACCCGCGCGTGGGCCATCACCTTCGACCGCAAACAGGGCCGCCTGCTGATGGCGGATGGCCGCCAACTCATGATCTGGGACCGACCATGGCTGGGCGAGCCCCGACGCGTGACGCTGCCCTTCCCCGCAGGCACGGGCATCGCCGCCAGTCCTGATGGCGCCAGCGTGGTGGTGGCGGGCAACGGCCAGGCCGCGGTGCTCGACATCGAGTCCGGGGGGGTTCTGGCAACCTCCGCGAAGAGCCGTGGACTGACGACCCGGGTGGACTGGAGTCCCGATGGCCGCTGGATCGCCATGGGCGTCGAACCCGCGTCGGTTCGGATCCTCGACCCACGGACATTGCAGGACGTCTTCGTCCACCCGGCACCCCGTCAGCGATCGCAGGCGCTCGCCTTCGATCCATCCAGCCGATTCATCGCCTATGCGGGCGACATGCGCGTGCTGCATGTGGCCCCGATCGACGCCTCGTCGCCGGCGCGGCAACTGCCGATGGACTTCGCCATCTGGGGCATCGACTGGCATCCCGACGGCCAGCGGATCGCCGTGGCCGATCGCGGCAAGGGGGTGCGCGTGGTGGAGGTGCCCCGGGATGGCGGCCCCTTGCGGCTGCTCGGCAGCTACCGCGGCAACAACTCCGAGGTGTGGGACGTGGACTGGGCGCCCGATGGCTCGCGTCTGTTCTCTGCAGGGCAGGTGGAGGTGCACGCCTGGGATCCGCTGCCCCGCCAGGGTCCCCACCGGATCGAGCTGGGCTCGCCTGGTCTGGCCCTGATCCATCTGGCCGATGGACGCGGCGCGGCCATGACTGGAGACGGTTCCCTCTGGTTCCTGCCCACGGATCCGCACAAGCCGGCGGAGCGTCGCTGGCAGGTGCCGGACTTCAACGCCTCGTCGGCGGCTGCGGACTCCGCACACGACCAGTGGGCATGGGTCTCCACATCGGGACTGCTGGTGGTCGTCTCGCTTCCCGAGGGTCGCGAGACGCGGGTGCAACTGCATGGATTCAGCGATCCTGCTGCACGGCTCGCCTTCTCGCCGGATGGTCGCCGCGTGGCGATCATGGGCCGGACCCGCGAGGAGCCGCTGCAGGTCGTCGACCTCGCCTCAGTACGGGTGCAGGCCACGATCCCCGGCCCCTGGGCGAGCGTGCCCACGGGTCTCCTCTGGCTTGACGACCATCAACTTCTCGCAGGCACCTTCAGCGGTGCGTCCTTCTTCCGCGAGGACCCATCGGGCACGTGGACCTTCGACCATGGAACTGGTGGCGGCTGGGTCTCGCCCATCCGGGCAGGCTCCGATCGGGTGATCTATGGGTCCATGAGCGGCGAGGCGATCGAGGTCCGCCTGCCGCTCGGCGATCAGGTGCGCTCGTATTCCGGGGTCACGGACATTCCCCTGTGCTTCGCGCTCTCGCCTTGTGGAACAAGGATCGCCGCTGCGGGCAGCGACCGCCGGCTGCATGTCTTCGATCGTGATTCGCGCGAGCAACTGCTCTCCATGTCCGGACACGAGGCGGGTCGCCGAGTGATCGGCGCCAGCTTCTCGCCCGATGGCGAACGCGTGCTCACGCTCGACACCGGCGGAACCGTGCTGCACTGGATTCCCCGCTCCCCGGGCCGCTGGTCACCGAGATTCTCGCCACCCCCCTGATCGCCGCTCAATCGCGCAGCGAGGCGATCTGCGCCTTGCGGTTCGGATCCTGGTCGTGCGGCACGCCCATGTACTCCAGCGTCTCATCGACGATGTCACGGCAGATGGGACCGGCGATGCTGCCACCGAAGTGACCCTTGGCCTTGTCGGGATCATCAAGCACCACCAGGCAGACGATGCGCGGTCGCTGGAACGGTGCCCCCGCGATGAAGGAACTGATGTAGCGATCGTCGTAGTAGCCCTTGCCCTGCCCCTTGGGCTTGGCCAGGTGCGCCGTACCGGACTTGCCGAACATGCGGTAGCGATCGCTCTGCGCCTTGCGGCCGGTGCCCTCCTTAATCACGCCCTCCATGGCCTCGCGGGCCTCGAGCGCGATCGCCTCGGGCAGCACCCGGCGGGCAGGCGCGGGATAGGCCCGCGCCTCGTCCTCGCGACCCAGCGTCAGCCTGGCGGGAATCATGGTGCCGTCCCTGCAGAAGGCGCTGAAGGCCTGCACCATCTGTACCGGTGTGACGCCGATCTCGTATCCCATGCACACGCTGCTCTGCGTGAACCGGCTCCAGGCCTTCGGGGACGTGATCAGGCCCTCGCTCTCGCCGGGAATGCCCACACCCGTCCGTTGGCCGAATCCGAACCGCCGCACCACATCCTGCATCTGGGCGAAGCTCATCCGCTCCGCGGCGCGGACCATGCCCAGGTTGAGGCTCTTCATGAGCACCGTCTTCCACGAGACGGTGCCGTAGTACTTCACGTCGGTGATCGTGCGACCGAACGAGGTCCGGTAGGGGCCATGCCCCAGGGCCAGCATGCTCTCCGGCTTGAACTTGCCCAACTCGGTGGCCACAGCCCACACGAAGGGCTTGAAGGTGGAGCCGGGCTCGTAGGGATCCGTGACGTTGCGGTTGCGGCCCAGCGAAACGTGGATGCGGCGGGCCGGGTCCGTGGTGATCTCGGTCCAGCCGGACCTGGGACTGAGCACGTCCGCGATGGCCAGCACGTCCCCCGTCTCCACGTCCATGACCACGCAGCGGCCACCGCCGGCGTGATAGGTCCTGACGGCCTCGCGAAGGTGGCGTTCGGCGATCTCCTGCACCACCAGGTCGATCGCGAGCCGGACATCCTCGCCATCGTCGGAGGGCCGGAAGTCGTCGCGGTCGATCCAGAGGGGCCTTCGCCGCACGTCCCGCAGGAAGGCAAGATTGCCGTCCTCGCCACGCATGGAGCGTTCGTGCTGCAGTTCGGCGCCCGATTGCCCGAACTGCTCGGCACCCACGCGACCCACCACCTGGGCAGCCGTCTCGCCCGCCGGATACGCGCGCTCGGGGTAACTCTCCACACCGACGCCCGCCAGACGCATGGCGCGGATCTCCTCCACCTGCCGGTCGGAAAGATCCTCGGCCAGAACCAGGTACCGCGCATCCGCCCGTGCACGCAGGTCCTGCTCGATCGAAGCTGCGGGCCGCTCGAGGATGGCGGCGAGCGCCTGGGCCGTGTTGCGGAAGGGATCCGCAGCCGCAGGACCGGAGGGATCCTCCGCGCCTGCCTTTCGAATCCGCTCCCATCCCCGCTCCCAGACGAGCGCTGGATCCACGAAGATGCGCCGCGACACGAGGCTGGTGGCCAGCACGCGACCTCGCCGGTCAAGCACCTGTCCGCGCAGGGCAGGCTCCCTCGCGTCACTGCGATGCGAGCCCGCGGCGGCCATCAGCCGCGGGTCCGGCACAGTCTTGAGCCAGGCCACGCGCACCGTGGTCGCCAGCAGTGCCACACCCAGGCTGATCACCGCGAGGCGTCCCCACGCGCGGATGCGTCGGGACTGGGCTTCCAGGACGGGCGAGATGGGACCGCTCATCCGCCGAACCTCACGGGATCGCGGGTCGGTTCATCCGGACTCCGCGTGGCCAGCCGGGGCTGCGTGGGCGGCGTCGGAGCATCCAGACGGTGCGGGATCGGCCGCCACTTCCACGGCAGGCGCGCGATGGCCTGACGCACGGCATCCGGCTTCACCGCCGACGCCACCTCCGCACGTCGACGACCGATGTCACGCTCCTGCTCCAGGAGCCGCCAGTGCGTGCGCGAGATCCGCGAGACCAGCTCGAAACGCTGCTGGCGGAAGGCCAGCAGGGCCGTCGCCATGACGCCCAGGGCCAGCACGATCGCGATGCTCTTGCCGAACACGCGGGATTCCGCCTGCTCAGGACCTGGAGGGGATGCGGATCTTCATGCCCGGTACGAGGGCAGCAGGATCCTTCAGCGAACCTCCGTTGGCGGACACGATGTCCTTCCAGCGTCCCTTGCTGCCCAGTTCCCGCTGCGCGATGGAGGTCAGGGTGTCGCCCTTCTTCACCACGTACACGCGACCGGAATCCGTGGGCTTCATGGGGGCTGCCGGAGTCTCGATGACATCCACGCGGCGATCGGTGCCCACGGCATCACGCGCCTCCACCGCCACCAGTTCGGACGCAGCCATCGCCGGCGCGTCCGCGCGGGCCACCTCCTCGGCCGACGCCCGAGGCGACTTGCCCCCCCGCAGCGTCTCCACCGGAGGCACTCGGATGGTCACGCCCTTGCGGATCCGCCGCGGATCCGGCACGGCCGACTTGTTGTAGCGGGCCAGCGCGTCGGTCAGGGCACCGTCGCCATACTCCTGCTTGCAGATGCTGTAGAGGCTCTCGCCATCGCCGATGGGCCGAAGCTTCACGCCGGGCTCGCTCTCCTGCTTGCGGGGCTGGACCTTCGCGGCCGGCTCCGCCTTGGGTGTGGCCCCTCCCACCATCACGACCGACCTCGATGGCCGGGGTTCAGAGGGAATGGGCGTGACACCGTTCGAGGCGGGCACCACGTCACCGGCGATCTCGGCGCTCGGCTCGGGTCGAATGTCGGAGGTCACCGTGGCGACCGCGGCAGGCATGGGCGCGATCGAGATGGGTCCAGGGGCACGGTCGCGCGTCTCCCTCTTGGAGGCCAGATCGACCTTGTCCTGTCGGTGCGCGGCGCTGAAGTGATCACTCACCAGGATGCCCACGAAGAGGAGCAGCCCGAAACCGACCACCAACGCCAGCTTGTTCTCTCGAGTCATGTCGCGTCCTTGCGATGGGTCGAGCCTGCTGCAGGTCCCGACCATGTCTTCAGAAACTCCCGGCCGCGGTCATTCCTTCGCCGCGACCTGCACTCGGACGGCCCTCAGCTTGGCCGACCGCGCTCGGGGATTGTGCGCTTGCTCCTCAGGTTCCGCCACCATGGGCTTTCGCGTGAGCCGGGTCACCCATCCTTGGCGATCCCAGTCAACGAATGTCCGCTTGATGGATCGGTCCTCCAGGCTGTGGAAGGCCAGAAATGCGATCCGGGCTCCGGGGGCGAGCACCGATCGCTCTCCCTTGGCCATGGCAACGATCGCATGGCCAAACTCCGATAACAGTGCATCGAGCGACTCGAGCTCCCGATTGACGGCGATCCGGATCGCCATGAAGGTCCGGGTCGCGGGATGCACGCGGCTGCTGCGGGCACGCGACCCATACGCACGGATCACCGCGTCCGCGAGATCACCCGTCGATCGCAGACGACCCTCCTTTCTCCGCTCCACGATGCTTCGGGCAATCCTCCTCGAGAACGGATCCTCGCCGAGCTCGAAGATCATGTCCGCCAGTTCCCGCTCATCGATCCGATGCAGAAGTTCCTCCGCCGTCAGGGCTTGCGACGTGTCCAGCCGCATGTCCAAGGGGCCGTCGGCACTGAAGGCCATGCCTCGAAGGGGATCATCCATCTGGGAGCTTGCGAATCCCAGATCAGCCAGAACCACGTCCGCCTGCAGGCCATGGCGATCCAGGACGGACGCCGCCTGGGCGAAGTTGGCGTGTTCGCCAATGATCCTTGGGCCATCCACCATCGACCCGAGCCGCTCCTTGGCGAAGGCAAGGTTCGCGGCGTCGAGGTCGAGCAGCACCACCGTGCCCAGCGGACCCACCGCTCTGGCAAGCAGTTCCGCATGTCCACCACGACCTGCGGTGCAGTCCAGGGCCACCTGCCCGGGGGCGGGATCCAGCAGTTCAAGCACCGGCCGCGCCATGACCGGGACATGTCCCGGATCGAGGCTCAGGCCGGATCCCTCGGAGCCACGGGAGTCGGGGTGCCAACGCCCGAAGCCGGCGAAGGCATCGATCGATCGTCGGTCCTGGCCTGCAACTGCCAGACTGCCTGCCGAGCCACCTTGATCGCGATGGCGGAGATGAAGGCGAAGAGCGCAAAGGCCAGGGCCACCACCGCGAGCACGCGGGTCTGGGTGAACAGACGGACAGCGGCCATGGACACGCCGAGGATGCCGAAGGCGGCCGCGATGGCATAGAGCGTGAGCACCGCCTTTCGCACCGTGCCCAGCGATCGCTTGAGCAGGTGATGGATGTGGTTGCTGTCGGCACTGTGGAAGGGCAGGCCTGCCAGCCTTCGACGGATGATGGCCAGGATCGTGTCCAGGATGGGCAGCGCGAACACCACCAGACCCGCCAGCACCAGCTCGGTCTGTCCACGCTCCCCGAAGCTCATGATGATGACGACACACAAGTACCCCATCAGCAAGCTGCCGCAGTCCCCCAGGAAGATCATCGCCGGATTGAAGTTGTACGGCAGGAAGCCCAGGGTTGCCCCCAGCAACGCCAGACTGAGCACCACCCGGGTGCCCACCAGGCTCTGCTCCGGATCCGCGACCGGCTCGTGCACCGCCATGAGCAGGCTGATCGCCAGCAGGCTCAGGGCCATGATGGTGGTCGTGCCCGTCAGCAGACCATCGAGACCATCGATGAGGTTGGTCGCGTTGCACCCGCCCACCACGAACAGTGCCACGAGCGCGGTGCCGATCCAGTAGAAGAGCGTGGCATTGCGGATCGCGAACTCGCCAATGTGCAGCAGCGTGTCGTCAGGCGCACCGAAGAACGGCGTCAACGCCCCCTCCGCCAGTCGCGGACCGATGTCCTCGATGGCCAGTGCCGCTGCCGCGATCAACTGGCCCGCCACCTTGAGCCTGGGATCCCACTTCCAGATGTCATCGGCCAGCCCGGTGAAGGTGATGGCGACCATGCCCACGATCACGCTGAACGGCACGGCCCTGAGCAGTCCCACATCGCCCCGCGTGACGAACGACGTCGCGAACAGCGAGAGCAGCACACCCAGGAACACCGCCACACCCCCGAGATAGGCGACCGGGTAACTGTGGAGCTTGCGCTGCCGGTCTGGCATGTCGATGATGCCGGCATCCACCGCGATCCTCCGGACCAGCGGCGTGGACATGAGCGTCACGGTGAATGCCACGAGAAACACGGGCGCGTACCCATTGAGCAGTTCCAGGGGTCCGAACAGGATGCCCTCCGGCTCGGTGGGCACGATGGTCTGGGGCAATGCAGACAACGGATTCACGCGGCCCGTCCTTCAGACCGGGTGGCACGGGCGGCCGCGACCAGATCCTCGATGGTCTGGCGCATGGGCACCGTGGTCCGGAAGCCGATCGTTCCGCGGATCCGGCCCAGATCAGGCTGCCGTGCGCGAAGATCCTCGAACCCGATCGGATAGACGGACTCGTAGGGCACGAGCACCAGCCCGCCGCGCGACCCGGTGACGGTCAGCACCTGCTCGGCCAGCGCACGGATGCTGACCGGGACATCCGACCCGATGTTGAACACCCGGCCATGGGCCTCCGGGCAGCCGAGCAGCTGCTCAAGGCCGCGGGCCATGTCGCGCACATCGACGAAGCATCGAGATTGCAGCCCATCACCATGAACCTGCAGGGGGCGACCCTCCAGGGCTGCATCGATGAAGCGAGGCAGGACCATGCCCCACCGTCCCACCTGACGGGGTCCAATGGTGTTGAAGATGCGGGCAACGACCACCCGCAGGCCGCCTGATCTTGCCCGCGCGAGGACCATGTACTCGTCGATGGCCTTGGAGCAGCCGTAGCTCCATCGGGTCACCGATGTCGAACCGAAGACCATGTCATCGTCCTCGTGGAAGGGCACGCGAGGCGACTTGCCATAGACCTCGCTGCTGCTGGCCAGCAGGAACGCGGCGCCGCTCCTCTCGGCCAGACGCAGCGCTGCGGCGGTCTCGAGCAGGTTCGTCTCCAGGCTCTCCACCGGTTCCTCCAGCACCCGGCGGACCCCCACCGCAGCGGCGAGATGGAAGATCTCGTGGAATCGGATCCCCTGAAGACTTGCCTCGGCCTCCGAAACCTTCGCCGGCACCATCTGCAGCCTGTCCCGGGCAATTTCCCGGGCCCTCGAGAGATTCGACTCCTGACCGGTCGAGAGATCGTCCACCACCGTGACGGCATCGCCGCGCTCGAGCAACCGCTCGACGAGGTGGGAGCCGATGAAGCCGGCTCCCCCCGTCACCAGGATGGTGCGCCGATCGGTCATGGCATCACGGTCCGGCGTCCGGCGCAGCGTCCTTGCCCGGCTTCCCGCGCCTGGACTTCTTGACGGGCACGGGTTCGGGAAGGGCGGCATCACCCTTGCCGAAGGCCGCGGTGTGCTCCGCGTACTGCGCCATGGCCAGCGCATTCTTCCGCAGGTAGCCGCCCGCGGTCATCCGCATGCCGTTGAGCATGGTGCCCAGCAACGTGCTTCGACTGTCCATGAGCTGCGAGGCGAACTTCATCACGAGGCCCCGCTGATCCTGCCAGGCACGGGCGACGATCATCGAGGCGTCGACCTTGTTGGCCAGCGTCAGCGTCTCGCCCGCCACGACGCTCGGCGGCGCATCCACCAGGACCAGGTCATACCGCTCGCGTGCCCACTGAAGCACGCCATCCATGGCGGACCCGTTGAGTCGCTCGAACACGCGATTGCCCGGTGTGCCCGCACCCATGACATCGATGTTGGGCTTGGCACTCACCACGACGGACTCGGGAGCCGCTCCGGCCAGCACATCGCCCAGTCCCGGCGTGCCCATGGGAAGGCCCAGCGCCTTCATCAGTCCGGGTCGGCGCATGTTCGCCCCCACCACCAGCACGCGATGGCCGACGGCCGCCTCGCACGCCGCGATGTTCAGCACGGTGCTCGTGGTGCCGGACCCGGGCATGGGGCTGGCCACCATGAGCGTCTTTGCACCGGACGCGTGCATGCCCTTGGCCACCTGCACCGCGACCTGCCTGTAATTCTCGGCCAGGATGCAGTTGGGGGCCTCGCTCACGACCAGCTCGATGCGCTTGGGTACGGCAGGGTCGTCGCCCAGCGCCGGGATCGCACCGAGGATCCGACCGGGGACCGAACCCAGATCGCTCGGGTACTTCACGCGCTGGTCGAGCAGTTCCCGCACGAACAGCACCAGCACGTACAGACCTGCCAGCAGCACCGCGGTCACGGGCACCATGATCTTCAGCTTGGGGAAGGTGATCTCACGAGGCTTCCGCGCCTCCTGGATCACCTCGACACGCTTGCTCTCCTCTCGCGACCGTGCCAGCTCGATCTCCTGGATCGTCTTGCCCACCTCGCTGCGACGCTGCTGAAGCACGTCGATCTGGTCCTGCAGGGCCCGCATCTCGGCCATGTTGGAGGTGAAGTCCTCGACACGCTTGATCTCGTCCTTCAGGTCGGACTCCTGCTTCTTCAGCAGCTGGCTGAAGGAATCGACCCGGTTGGTGGCATCTCGAAGATCCGCGAGCCTGTTGCGCGCCAGCACCTCGACCTCGGTCCGGTCCCGGACGGAGATCGCTGCGGCGTGCTCCGCCTCGATCGCGTCACGCGTGGCGTGCCCGACCCTGTAGAGCTTGCTCACGGACTCCTTCCGCTTGGCCAGGTCTTCCGCGTCTCGCTGACGATCCTGCAGCACGGGATCCTGGCTGGCCCGCCGTCGGTCGTCCTGGGTGGTGGACGCCTCGGGGTTGTTCTGCTTCCGCCGGGCCTGATCCAGCGTGGACTGCGCGATGCTCAGGTCGGCGGTGGTCTGGGCAATGTCCGACTTGAGCTTCTCCAGCGTGCGCTGGTTGGCGCTGTTGCCCTCCGTGAGACTGGTGATGCCCTTCTCGGCGATGAACTTCTGGATGCGTTCCTTCTGCTGGCTGATGCTCCGGTCAAGCGAGTCGCGCTGCTCGGTGTAGAGCCGCAACGTGCTGTTGAACCGGTCCTCGACGGCCTTGTCGCGGATCTGGACATACGTCTTGGCCAGCGCGTTCAGCACGATGGGTCCGTCCTCGGGCACGTGCGTCATCCAGGAGATGTAGAAGATCTGCGTGCCACGGCGGTGTCCAGCGCGGAGCTCGTCCTCCAGGTCCAGCAACGCCTCCTCCTGAACGAAGGTGCCCGAAGCATCGCGATAGGCGTTGGCCCACTGCGTCTTCTGGATCTCGGGTCGCGACAGCGCGCGCTCCAGGATGTCCTTGCTGGTCAGTCGCGCAACCTCCGTCTGGGCGAGACGGACCACGGTGTCCTCGGTCCCGATGTCCTTGGCCGTCAGGGCGTTGGCCTCCTCGAGCTGGCTTCGGATCTCGAAGAGCACCTGGCTTGACCAGAGCGGATACACCTGAAGGAACAGGTAGTTGAGACCCACGCCCAGGCCCGCGCCCAGGAACACCGCGATCATGATGCGCCACACATGCTGGCGGAGCACCCGGATCGGGTCGATGACGGGGCCCACAGAACGCGGGCGCGGCGGCTGCGCGGGCCCCTGCGGCCGGGAAGGGGCTGGACTGGAAGCTGCGGGTACGGGCAGTCGGCTCATGGTGAAGGTTCCTCGTTCCTCACTGCAGTGACTTCTCGATGGCGGCACGCTCCGCCTGCAATTCCGGGCTCAATCGCTTCGGATCGAGCCGCCCAAGCACCTTGCGGGCCTCGTCCTTGCGACCACTGGCCGAGAGCGCCTCGGCAAGATGCATGATTCCCTGTGCCGTGGGTGCAACGGACACGGCCTGCTGCAGCGGCGCCAACGCCTCCTCGGGCTTGCCGGCCCGAACCAGGATGTACCCCAGGGTGTCCAGGAAGTCCGGCACACCCGGGGCCAACTGAGTGGCCTTGCGAGCCCAGGCCTCGCCACGGGCCATGTCCCCGGAGCACTTCACCACCACGAACGCGGCATTGTTCAGGCTGGCCGGCTGATCTGGGGCGATCTCGACCGCCCGGGTGAACCACTCGGACGCCCGCGGACAGTCGTTCTCAGCATAGGCGCACTCGCCGGCCTCCATGGCCACCTGCAGCGCCAGGTCCTTGCTCTCCCCGGCCGAGGCGAGGGCGTCCGCGAATCGCTGGAGAGCGGCGTCCAAACCCGACTTGCCCTGAAGTCGCCAGATCCGTGCCAGTCCTCGGCTGGTGTAGAAATCGGGCTTCGTGCCACCCAGCGTGGACAGCACGAAGGCCTCGGCCTCCTTGGGCTGACCTCGGAAAGCCTGCCCCACCGCCGCGAACCAGACATCCCAGAGGTCAGGGCGTGCCCCCTGCTTGGCGACCCGATCCTGGATCGTGCTTCGCAGCGAACGGAGTGCCTGGAGTCCGGCATCGCGCTGACGATTGTTCACCAACGCTGCCGCCAGCATGCCCTGCAGCGTCACCGATCCTCCGGCCACCTTCGGATTGTTCTTGATCAGGTTCACGATCTCGGCCCAGTCCGGCTTCTCCATCTCCAGTCGGGCGTTGACCGCCTGAACCAGGGTGCTCTCGTCGGGTGCTGCCGCGAAGGCCCGGTCGAAGGCCCGGACCGCCTCCTGCTTGCGGCCGGCGTTCTTGTGGATGCTGCCCACCAGGCTCACCCACTGCGGATTGCGGGGCTCGAGCCGGGCACCCTCCTCGGCCACGTCGATCGCCTTGGAAGTGCTGCCCTCCTGCATGAGAAGCTCGATCCACTGCCGCCTTCCATCGCCCGACTGGGGCACGCTTCGCACGAAGCGCTCGATCAGGCTGATGGCTCCGGCCAGGTCGGCCTGATCCATGAGCAGATCCTTCTTGACCCGGATGGCGGGCAGGTAGGTGCTCAGGATGGACAGCGACTGGTCCGCGGCGGCGACCGCGGCGGACAGGCGCGCCGGCTCGCGGGTCTGCAGGTAGACGTTGCGCTCGGCATCCGCCAATGCCGCCCAGGCCATCGCGTTGTTGGGGGTGAGTTCAGCTGCGGATCGCATGGCATCCGCCGCCTTCTTCATGTCCTCGAGAGCCTCGGACAGCTTGCCGCTGTTGGTGGCTTCCTGCGCCCGACTGGCCTCGATGGATCCCCGGAGCATCTGCAGCGTGGCCGTGGACTTGGGGGTGCCCTTCTCCGCCATGGCCAGGTACTTCTCGGCTTCGGTGAAATCACGGAGGTTCTTGCAGATCTCCGCCAGCCTGGCGGCCAGGCGCACCTTGCGCTCCGCATCCGTGTCCGTGTCGACCACCGGCTGCAGGACCTTGCGGGCACGATCCCACTGCCGCTGGTTGAACCAGAAGTCGGCGATCTCGACCTCGGCATCGTGCGCCCCCGGATCCTGGAGAGCGATGGCCTTCTCGAAAGGCTCCTTGGCCAGCTGCGGCTCGCCATTCTCGGCCAGCAGCGCACCGAGTCCGATCCAGAGCACACGGGCCAGTTGCGGCGGCGCCTTCGCGATGTCGTCGCGCAGGGCCTTCTCGCCTTCCGCCAGCGAGCCGTGCCGGACCAGGGCCCGGGCCCGCATGATGGAGAGGTTCGGGTCCGTGGGATTCTGCTGCTGAAGCAGCCGGAGAATCTCCTGGCCCAGCTTGATGTTGTCCTGCTCGGCCTGCTTGAGCTTCTGCTGCACGGATGGACTGGGACTGCGGATCTCCTCCGGCTTGAAGAGCATGTTGCCGTTGGCATCCTGAAGGAAGGTGGGCTCGCCCGGCGCATCAAGCAGGAGACTGGCCAAGGCCTGCGCGTTCTCGCGGAAACCGGGCGAATCCCGGTACAGCCGTCGACGCATCGCCAGCGCGCCCGCCCGATCGCCGATGTCCATCTCAACCAGCAGGAGCGAATGGAGAATGTCGCGGTTGTCGGGATTCGACCTCGCCAGGGCCCGAAGCGTGTCCAGCGAGCGGCTCCGCTCACCCGTGCGATCCAGCAGCAGTGCGTACAGCCTGGCCGTCATCGGGTCGTTGGGACGCTTCTCGTAGGCCAACTGCATGGCCTCCTTGGCGGCCTCGAGGTTGCCCTCGCGCTCGTACATCAGGCTCAGCTGGCGGAGCAGCGCCGCGCTCTGATCGCCCGCCTGCCTGGCCGCGAGCAGCACCTGCATCGCCTCCTTGGGCTGGTCCTGCGCCATGAGCACGCGTGACCGGAGCACGGCGGCCATGCCTCGCTCACCACTCTTCTCGGCCGTCGCGGCGATCCGTTCGACACCGGCCCAATCGCGCCGTGACAGGGCATCACGACAGGCCGCCTCGAGAAGGATCTCGTCGCGGGGCGCCGCGCTCAGTGCAGCCTCCAGTCGGGCGGGAAGCATGGCCTCGAGCCTGGTGAGCGAGGCCTGCGTCTCCTTCCTGACCGTTTCCGTCGATCGGGGCGACTCGATGATCTGCTGGAGGCTTGGACGCAGCTCGACCAGCGTCACGTAGATCGCCACGTCGCGCGCCCGCTGATCGGCGTACTGCACTTCCAGGCTTCCCAGGACGCGCTCCACCGGATCCCGCGTGGTGATCATGGCCCGAAGCTGGAGCAGCCGCTGATCCTTGGGATCGATCTTGAGGCCGCGATCGATCCACGCGAGGCCCTCCTGCACGTCCTCCTTGCCAGCCCCATAGAGCTGCGCAAGCGCCACGTAAAGACGCAAGTCGCGCGGGTTCTTCTCCAGCTGGGCCTTCAGCATCGCCGCAGCGGCATCGAAGTCCTTCGCCATGATGCGACGCTCCGCCTGGCCGAGGACCTCGGTGACCACGTCATCCCGACCCTCGGCGGCCGCCTCGGCCATGGTGCCTGGGGCGCGGCCCAGCGCCACCAGCAGGTCCTTGGCGCGCGGGTTGTTCGGATCGATCAGCTGGACATCCGCGATGGTTCGGCGGGCCTGCTCGACACGCCCCATGGCCGTCTCGATCTCCGCCCGAACCAGCAGCAGCGGCATATTCCCGGGGTGCCGATCCAGACCGTCGTTGCAGATGCGCATCGCGGTTCCTGGCTCTCGCCGCGAGAGGTTGGTCATGGCCGCGTACAGGTAGGTCTCGCTCGACGGCATGGGCTGCGTCCGAAGCACCTCGTCGAACGCCAAGGCCGCATCCGAGACCCGGTCCTCCGCCAGCGCGGCCTTCGCGTCAATGAGCCGAATTCCGGGCCGATCGCCCAGCGGCTCCAGGAATTTCACGGCCCGATCCCGGGCCTCGCGGATTCCAGGAATCAGGGTCTGCTTCCTGGCGGGATCCTTCTCCGACACGAACTTGGCGAATCGGGCATTGAACAGGCCGGTGATCGCCACGGTCCGGGCCTCATCCTGCACCAGGCTGTCAAGCGACACCGGAAGGTTGGGCATGGCGATCGTCTCTTCCGCCAGACGGTCCGCCAGGTCGCGGTCCACTTCGCCAGCCGCCAGGATGAGCACTCGCCTGGCCAGCATGTCGCGGGGCTGAGCGGTCACGCGATCCGCGAGCAGCTTCACCACCCGCTGCTGCCACTCCAGGCCCCGGCCGCCCAGGAGCGCCAAGGCGAGCTGGAACGTGCCATCGCGACTCTGGATCGCCTTGTCCTCCTGTGCAAGAAGTTCGGTTCGGACGGCATCGACCGCCTCGGGCGTGATGCCGGGCTCCTTGCGAGCCAGCTGCCCCGACAGCCGCTCGAGACGGCCAAGTCGCCACGCGGCCCCATCAGGGTTCGCCTTGCGTGCCGCCTCGATGGTGGCGTCGAGATCCGCGAAACGCTTCCTGGCATCCACCACCCGGTTGTCCGTCAGGAGCCGCTGTGCCGCTTCCGCTTGCGATCGGATCAGGTCGGTCCATGCCGCATCGAATTTCGGATCCTTCTCGACGACCTCACGAAGCCAGTTCTCGGCCTGGGAACGCTCCGCCTCGGTGATGGTGGCGCCTCGCCTGGTGAAGCCGACGGCCCTCCAGTACTTGAATCGATTCTGCTCCGGGGCATCGATCGGTACGCGCTCTGCGGCCCGCTCCGCCTCGGTGGAGAACTCCCGCCAGAGCGCATCCGAGTTGAACGCGGTGTTCCGGTCGTAGAGTGTCTCCATGGCGCGGATCCACGGGGCCGGATCCGACGGAGTGGCGCGACCTCGCTGGAAGCGCACGGCGATCCACTGGTTGTAGAGGTCACGCGCTTCCTCCACCGTGACGGGCACCACCTGCTGGAGCACCCGGTCCATCGCGTCGAGGTACTCCGCATTGGTCTGCTGCCTCGCGACCGCTCGGCCGTAGGCGGAGAGAGCTTTGCGGAAATCTCCCTCCTTCTCGTACCGCTCGCCCGCGGCGAAGTTCCGGGTGGGTGCCGAACTCCGCTGCCACAGGTACACCCCTCCGGCCAGCATGGCGACCGCCGCGAGGACTCCGAGGAAGATGAGCAGGAAGCGAAGATTGATCTTGGAGGCCATGGTCAGGAGCTCGCGGGTCTGGTTGTTCCGGGCTGGTTTGCCGCGGCCTCGACGGAGGGCCAGTCGGGAAGACAGCGCATGAGGTTCGGGAGAAGCACTTGCACGAGTTCGGAGGTCATTCGGTCGAATTCAGGCGCGACTTTCTCGGCAGGTCCGGGAAGTCTGGCGGAAAACTGGATCTTGCAGTAGTACGCGTACCGATCGGTGAGCTTGAAGCTCAGGTTCCTCACGTCGAGGGCCGAAGGCGTGCTCTCCCCGTTGGCGATGAACAGGTAGCCGCCCAGGAAGGTGGCGTTGGGTACACGGGGATCCTGGAATGTGGTGACGGTCATGCGGAGTTCGCCGGGCGGCATGGCCACCTTCGAGACCTTCCGGGTCACCGGATCCCGCACCTCGGCCATGGGGTAGCGAGTCTCGCCATCCGCCCGTGCGGGCCCTCCGGCGAGATCCCAGCCGGAGCGATCCACGGCAATCGAACGGACCTCCGGCTGCCCAAGCATGACCATGCCATTGGCGTTCCAGCATCGCTCCGGGATGTGCGGCACCGTGTCGATCATGCCGGTGTAGTACGCCACGTGCACCTGCATGACGCCCTTGCCCGGATCTCCATCAAGGGCATACATGCGATCCACGTAGTTCCGCGTGCCCAGCTCCTCCACGAGCGCGTCGGAGAAGACCGAATCCTTTCCCACCTGCTTCCAGCGTCCGAGCGAGACCGGAATCCGGTCCAGCGGCTCCCGAAGAGGAACCGCCTCCTTGCGGAGGAAGGCCTGGAGCTGCGCCATGGCCACGCGGAAGCCCAGGCCTCCGACAAGCAGCGCGACGCATCCGGTCACGAAGGCCGTCCGCACGGGTCGATCAATCCGCATGCCTGGCCTCCTGCGCCTCGGCGGGTCGGACCACCAGGTTCGAGAGCACCCACAGGATCAGCATGTAGAGCAGGAAGGCGGGCACCAGCCAGATGAGACCGATGAAATGGTGGAATTCGCCCGCCGTGAACTCCGTGTCGATCATGCCCAGGATGCCCAGCGTGGTCACGCGGAGCATGTTCACGAAGATGGCCACGGGCACGCCCAGGGCGACCAGCAGGACCCGCTGCCAGAGTGTCGGCAGGGTCACGTAGGCCATGGCCACGCCCAGCGCCAGGAATGCGACCAGCATGCGCATGCCGCTGCATGCCTCGGCCACGTTCAACTGGTGCGGCTCGCCGTTCTCGTAGACCGTGAGCACATTGCCCGTGAGGTCCACGTCGAGCCCGAACAGGCTCAGCAGCAGGTATGCCCCCCGCGCCGAGAGGTCCTGCAGGCGATACGTGACGATGCTTATGAATCGCTCGCTCACCGTCTGCCCGAAGATGACCACGTAGGCGATCGGGAACCAGAGCCAACGCATCCATCGCCAACCGGTCACCAGCAGCACCAGACCGAACAGGGTCACGCCGACAGCGAAGCCCCGGGAGTTGTGGTGGTAGAGGGCGGCCGGACCGAAGATGCAGATCGCGTACAGGGCAAGCCCAAGCAGCATCACGGCAAGGCCCGACCAGGCTGGCCGGGGAGGTGTGGCCAGGATCTGCTCACGTCGGAGCCAGACAAACCAGCCCGCGATCAACGGCATGATCAGGGTGTGCCCCCAGTCCGAGGGGAAAGCCACCGCGAACTCGACCTGTCCGCGGAACCATTCCCAGAAGACGGCCACCATCAGGCCAAGCAGGATCGCGCCGGCCAGTGCCAGTCCACGTGGACCGACGTCGATGCCCGGTCGGGGCGTCTGGACGGCGGGCTTGCTCTGGGGGACGGTGCTCACGGTGGACTCCTGCGGCGACCGCTTCCTTGCGGGTGTTCCTGGCGACAGGCCTCCCTGCCTGCCACCGCGCCTCATGCCATCACTGGCCCACCACGTTGACGGGCGGGGCGCCGAAGATGTCGTTGCCCCAGTTGCGGTCCACGAGGAAGCCGAAACCGTAGGTCATGCGGAAGCCATTCCGGATGACCGCCAGAGGCGTGGCCCAGAAATTGGTGCCGATGATCACGTGGTCATCGGGACGCATGAAGATGTCCGGTTCGGCCCGGTTGCGGATGGCGGCCAGGTTGACCCGGACGCACGCCTCCCGATCGCCCGCCAGTCGGCGGATGAGATCGACACGCTCGGGGATGGCGATCTGGCTGAGACCACCTGCGGCATCCACCAACCGGCTGAGCGTGAGCTTGCCCGAGGTGGGCAGGTTGTAGACGCCCGGACGAGAGATCTCGCCGCCGATGTAGACGACGCCGACCTCACCGGTGTCGCAGTAGAGCACGTCCTCCGGCTTGACGACGACGTTCAGTTCGGCCGCCCCACGGACCAGCTTGTTGTAATCCACCTCGATCACGCGGTTGAGGTTGGCCTTGCGCTGCTGCTCGCGGGCCGCCGCCCGCGCACGCGCCTTGTCTCCCGTGGCCAGGCCTGGCATCTCCGACGAACCCTCGGTGGCGGCTGCGGGCGCTTCCGATCGAGCGGCGCTTCCCACGCGGATGTACTGATTCGATGCAGCATCCCAGATGAAGTCCGCCGTCTCCGAGCCGCCCGTCTGCGCCGGTTCAGCCTGGCCCGCACGATCAGCCGATGGGGGCTCGAGGCCGTCGATGTCGACCGGCGGCGCCTGACGAAGAAGCGGCGAGATCATGCCCATGCGTGCCTGCGGCTTGGTCGGCTCGGCGGCCGGTGGCTCAGGTGAGGCGGGTGGCTGGGCCCCCTTGGGCTCGGCGGGTGGGACCTCTTCGGCCTTCGCACCGGCGGCCTCGACATCCTCCATGGCCCGGGCCAGATCCTCGGTGGTGGTTCCGGCTGCGCCCTTCTCCACGACAGGCGGGGTGGTCTCCGCGGGACTGACTGACGCCGCTGGTCCGCCCTGAGGTGCGGTCGGCGTCGATTCGGCGGGCTTCGGCTGGGCGGTCTTCGCGGCCGGGACGATCTTCCGGGTGATCAGGATGCGGGTTGTGTTCGGCGAGGCGCCCTGCGCCTGGGCCAACGCATCGAGGACCGTGATGTTGGGCTTGTCCATGGCGTACATGCCCGGCTGGTTCACTGCCCCGATCACGCGATACTCGAACGCCCGACCGTTGACGACCTCGACGAAGGCTTTCGGATTCTCGAGGACATCCTTGAGCTTGGCCTCGATGTCCTTCTGAACCTCGGGGATGGTCCGGTCCTTCACGATCATGCGACCGATGATCGGCAGCGTGATCGCACCCACCTGGTCCACAACCCGATCGGAGATGTCCGTCTGTTCGGCGGAGATGAGCCGGGGAATGGAGACACGCACGGCGTCACCTGGGGAGAGTCGGTACTCCTGAGGCGTGGGCTCGAGATCCTCGGGTGTCGGCTGGGTCATTTCCGGCGCATCGGAGTCCTGCTCGATCACGTCGATCCGATTCAGGATCGGAATGGCCGTGGGGGTGGTCTCGAAGTAGCCCGTCCGGCTGGGATCCATGTAACTGTCCGTCTCACACCCCGGGAGCATGGGCGAGAGGATCAGGAGGGCCCCTATCAGGAGGCCGCCGAGGCGATCGGTCGGGATTCGGAAGTTCATGGGGGAGAGACGCCGGCTGTATCGGAAGAACGGAAAGGTTACCTGCATCAAACGCGGTCTTCCATGGAAGGGTCGCCTCGGGCAGAGCAAATGGATCGTCGTTCAAGCGACTTGTGAATAACAACACCCGGACCATGAGACGCTGCGCCGTCCGAGGACCCTCAGCAGACGAGCTCCTCGAGAACAGCCATTCGCGCGGCAACGCCATGCGTGACCTGACGAAGGATTCGGACACCGCCGTGCTCGTCGGCGACCGCATCATCGATCTCGATGCCCCTGTTCACAGGGCCTGGATGAAGCACAACTGCTCCTGTCTTCAGTCTTTGCGCTCGATCCACCGTCAACCCGAAAAGCTGCCGATAGTCTGTGGAGACACCGATGGAAGACCCTCTTTCGTTCTGTATTCTCAACATCATGATCGCATCAAGATCGCCGATGATCGAATCCATATCGTGAGATATGGATACAAGATCGCTTCTTTTAACGATTCCGCACTGGCCTGGTCCAACCAGCGCGGGAGGTCCGATCAGCGTCACTCGAGCTCCAAGCTCAGTGAGACCATGAAGATCCGAATGTGCGACTCGGCTGCTGGCGACGTCACCCACGATCCCGATCCGCTTGCCCTCGATGACACCCAGTGACTCCCGAAGGGTCACCAGATCCAGAAGGCCCTGTGTGGGGTGCTCATGCCGACCATCCCCCGCGTTGATGACGGGGATCCGGACCCGCCGGGCCACCATGGCCGGGGCCCCGGAAATCGAGGTGCGAATGACGATCGCGCTGACCCCCATGGCCTCGACGTTCAGCGCGGTGTCGAGCAGTCCCTCGCCCTTGCTCGCACTGGATCCCGAGGCGCCGAGCGTGAAGACCTGGCCGCCGAGCCGATGCACGGCCGTCTCGAAGCTGCAACGAGTCCGGGTGGAATCCTCGAGAAAGATGTTCGCAACCACCTTCCCGGCCAGCAGCTCCTTTCGCGGGGCGAGCTGTTCGGCAATGGCGAGGTTGGCCTGCGCCGCATCGAGAAGGGCCAGCAGCCTCGCTCGCGAAAGCCCCTCGATCTGGAGAAAGTCCTTCTTCACAGGGCCAACGATATCCCAACCGCGAGCGCTGGGTCCCCGGGCCCGCCAGCCGCTAGGCTGGGTTCATGGCCCGACGCCTGTGGGTGACCGCGGACACGCACTTCGGCGAGACAGAAGCCATCACCACCTTCGGTCGACCCTTTCCCGACGCATCGGCCATGGATGGTGCGATGATCGATGCCATCAACCGCCGCGTCGGCGTCCGCGACCGCCTGCTGCATCTCGGCGACTTCTGCGGGCCCCATCCCGAGGGCCGAAAGGCCCAGATCGCCCACGCCCGGTCGATGCGCAGCCGCATCCGATGCCGCAGGATCGTGCTGGTCCGTGGCAATCACGATCCGGAATCACGCCGCTTCGAACGACTGTTCGAACGCGTGTATGACCTCCTCTCGTGGCGGGCGGAGGATCGGCTGCGCGTGAATGCCTGTCACTGGCCCATGCGCCTGTGGCGCGGCCAATTTCGAGGAGGCGTGCTCCTGCATGGACACGCACACGGAGGCCTGCGATGCCTCGGACGCTCGATCGATGTGGGCGTGGACTGCTGGCGCTTCGAGCCCGTGCCTCTGGAGCCGCTCCTGGCGTGGATGCGACGCTTTCCATTCGATGATCCGATCGACTGGCCGAGGATGCAGCGTGGCATGGATGCCTCGGCACTGCCCGACCTTCCCGTGCCGGAGGTAGCATCGTGGAAGTGATCGCGAGGCTTGGCAAGTCGATGATCGGTGCCGCTCTGGCCTGGGGGTGCGGCTGCGCGACGCAGGCGCCGATCGTGGGGGGAAGTCCGATCGTGCCCATCACGCCCGAGGTGGCCAGGGGCACATGGACCATGACCGACGAACGGAACGAGACCTTCAACGCCATTCTCCGTGCGGATGGCTCCGCCACCAGCACCTGGAGCCGGGGCACCGACGGCGCCCGCGGCGAACAGGGCGGCTGGAGCGTGCGCGACGGCCGGCTGGTCATGAAGTGGACCGATGGCTGGACGGACATCGTGCAGCTGGGGCGCTTCGGGTACGAGAAACTCTCCTTCGGTCCTCGCGACGTGGAGCGGGACTTTCCGGAGTGCTTTGGCCAGGCGGTGAAGCTGCTCGACGAGAGCGCCCGCTGGGTTGGCGTGTGGCGCACCAGCAGCGTGGGTGATCGGACCAGGGGCGAGGACATGTTCGTGTGCCTGTCGAGCGACGGCAAGGCCATGAAGAGCATCGACGCGATCAACACCGGCTGTTGGCAGATGCAGCCGGATGGAGCGGCCATCTACTGGAGCGACGGCTGGTTCACGCTGCTTGCCCGGACCGGCGACCAGGCGATCGGCCGGAGCTGGGCGCCAGGCATGGATCGTGACGGAGCGCCGTCGGGCGAGGAACAATGGGCGGAGGTGCGCGAATGAGGCTTCCACGGATCCTGTCGCTGGCCATCCTGGCGGGTTGCGAGACCTCGCCGTTTCCCGATTCGATGACGCCCACGCAACTGCAGCAGAGGCAGTTCGATGCGGGAGGCGACTCGATGCCGTACTACGACCTCAACGACGGCGACAACGAGGATCCCTGCTTCGACAACGCCGCCTACCCCAACTCGTCCCAGCCGTGGTGGAACAGCCCGGGGTACGAGGGGGGCTGACGCTCACTCGGTCGCGTCGATCCGCCACAGGCTGCCGGGGCCGCTCTCGGTGCCGTCGAAGGCGCAGAGCACCAGTTCACCGTCGTTGAGTTCACCGAAGCTGCTCCACATGCTTCGAGCGCCTTGCCGCCGCCACACGACCACGGGTTCGCCGCAGCCCGTCGCGTCGCATCGCAGGCCCCAGATGGTGCCGAACGCGTAGTCCGCATACAGGTAGACGCCACGGAGTCCGGGCAGACGCTCACCGCGGTAGACGAAGCCGCCGGTCACGCTCACGCCCTCCGAACGGCCGTATTCAGCGATCGGATCGATGAACCGCGCCGGCGCCGCGCCCGGCTTCACCCCCGCGAACTCGTGCCGGCCCTCGCGCGGGTTCCATCCGTAGTTGCCGCCCCGCTCGATGATGTCGATCTCCTCCCAGGCGTTCTGGCCCACGTCGCCGCCATAGAGCCGCCCCGTGCCCCGGTCGAAGCTCATGCGCCAAACGTTGCGCAAGCCCAGCGCCCAGATCTCGGGCCGTGTCCCCTGCACACCCACGAACGGGTTGTCCTTCGGAATGGCGTAGGGCCTGCCGCCCTCCTCGCGATCGACATCGATGCGGATGACCTTGCCCAGCAGCGAACCGGGATTCTGACCATGACCCTGCGGATCGTTCGCGGCGCCGCCGTCACCCAGACTCAGGTAGAGCATGCCATCGGGTCCGAAGAGCACGGTGCCCCCGTTGTGGTTGGCATAGGGCTGACCGACCTCGAGCAGCACCTTCGCCGAGGCGATGTCGGGCCGACCCGCGGCCTTGTCCACCGTGAAGCGGGTGAGTTCACTCCGGCGCGGCCGGCTGGCGGTGTAGTACACGTAGACGAATCCGTTCTCCCGGTACTTCGGGTGGAAGACCATGGACAACAGGCCCTCCTCGTTGCCCTGGTCATTGACCTGCTTGCGGATGTCCAGCCAGGTCACGGCCTCGGTCGCCTGGGTCGATTGCAGGTCCAGCCGCAGCACGCGACCTGCCTGCTCGAGCACGAAGAGGGCCCGATCGTCACCCGGCGCCTGCAAGGCCTGCACTGGACGAAGGAGTTCCATCTGCGGGAAGATGCGCGTGAGCCGGATCCGCGGGATGGGCGACTGGCGACCAGGATCGGTTGGCGGCGCGGAGACGAGAAGGATCAGGCCCAGAAGCAGGAGTGGGTTCATGACATCGACGCCTTTCGCGGGACCTGGACGGATCGATGCAGGCGATCGACCACGACGCGGGCA
>JBILWQ010000094.1:0-7159 GCA_044369805.1 Phycisphaerales bacterium | reverse complement strand
TCGCTTGCGAGGTTCTTCCGTCGTGACTGCCGTGCTTGCCATGGATCAGAACTCCTTCTTGAGCGTCTTCAATCCGTCCACCAGCGCGCGGATGTGCTTCGCCTCGTGCGCCGCGCTGATCTGCACCCGCAGGCGGGCGTGGCCCTCGGGCACCACGGGATATCCGAAGCCTATGACGAACACGCCCAGCTCGAGCAGGCGCCTGCTCATGGCGATCGCCTTGGCCGTGTCGTGCACGATGATCGGGCAGATGGCGGTCGGGCTTTCAAGCACCTCGAAGCCCGCCTCGCGGATGCCCGCGCGCGCGGCCGCCACGTTGTCGCGCAGCTTGGCCACGCGCTGCGGCTCCCGCATCAGGATCTCGATCGCCTTCTGGGCGCTGCAGGCGATGGTGCACGGCAGCGCGTTGCTGAAGAGCGTGGGCCGACCCCTCTGCACCAGCAGGTCCATGGCCTCGCGGCTGCCCGCGATGTAGCCGCCCGCCCCGCCACCAAGCGCCTTGCCGAGCGTGCCGGTGAAGTAGTCCACCTTCGTGGCGGGCATGTTCCAGTGCTCGTGCGTGCCGCGACCGGTCCTGCCCATGACGCCGGTGCCGTGGCTGTCATCGACCACCAGCAGCGCGCCGAAGCGGTCGCAGACCTCGCGGATCCTCGGAAGGTTGGCCAGCGAGCCCTCCATGCTGAACACGCCGTCGGTGACCACCCAGATGGTGCCGGTCACGGCGGGGTTCGCGCGGGCCTCGGCCAGCCTGGCCTCGAGCCCCGCCACGTCGCCATTCTTGTACACGGTGCGGTGCAGGCCCTTCTTGATGCTCACCGCCAGGCGGATGCCATCGATGATGCTCGCGTGGTTGAGCTCGTCGCTCACGATGGTGTCGCCGGGCTCGCACAGCGTGGGGAAGATGGCCTCGTTGGCGTTCCAGCAGCTGGTGAAGGTGTATGCCGCCTCGACGCCGTAGAACTTCGCGATGGTCGCCTCGAGCGTGTGGTGGCAGTCGAAGGTGCCGCAGATGAACCTCACGCTGGCCGTGCCCGCGCCGTACCTCTTCAGGCCCTCGATGCCTGCCTGCACCACCTCGGGGTGATTGGCCAGGCCGAGATAGTTGTTGCTGCAGAAGCAGGCGACCTCGCCGAAATCCTTCAGCTTCACCGTGGCGTCCATCGGACCCTCGATGGTCTGCAGGTGCTTGAGCTGGCCGCTCTGCTTCAGTGTCTCGAGGATGGTGTGCGTGCGGCTGGCGAAGGTGGGCGCAACGGCGGTGGTCATGCGTGCAAGGGTAGCGGCCGCCCCCGCGGATTCAGCCCTCGGAAGCGGCGACCGAGGCCCGAAGTCGCTCGCGCAGGCCGCTGGATCGTCGGGTCGCCCGCCCCACGGCCGAGCGGATCGCCTCCTCGGTCGCCACCACGGTCAGGCGCCCCTTCGTGCGCGTGATGCCGGTGTAGAGCAGTTCCCGCGTGAGCACCGGCGAGGGCCTTGCCGGCAGCGCCACCACGACCACCTCGTACTCCGACCCCTGAGTCTTGTGGATGGTGAGGGCATAGGCGGTCTCGTGCGCGGGCAGCCGCTCGATGGGCACGCGAGAGAGGTCGCCGCCGAAATCCGCGAACCACTCGCCCCCCTCCAGAAGCAGCTGCCCGGTGTCGCCGTTCTGGAGACCGGTCAGGTCATCATTCACCGTGACCAGGATGGGACGGCCCGCGTACCGGCCCCTGTCGGCGGAGCGGGTGAGCTCGCGCTCGATGACCGCATTGATGCGGATGGCGCCATCAGGCCCGCGGCGGTGACCGCAGAGAATTCGACAGCCTTCGCCAGCCGCCTGCCGGGCCTGAATGCTGCTGCGCACGACCTGGGCAGGCGTGGCCACCTCTTCCCAGCGCAGATTCCTGCCCCCTGCCCTCAGCAGCTCGATCACCTCGTCCGGGCGATTGCCATTCACGGCACGAGCCAGTCGGGCGACCGGGCTTTCGTCGGGGAACCGGCGACTCTGGACCAATCGCACCGTGCACGCCGCCAGCGGATGGTCCGCATCCTCGACGCCCGCGACCAGATCACCCAGCACGCTGCCCGCCTCCACGCTGGTCAGTTGATGCGCGTCGCCCAGCATGACGATGGAGGCGTCGGCGTGAGCCAGCCGCAGCAATGCGTGCATGCGCTCCAGGTCGATCATGCTGGTCTCGTCCACCACCACCAGGCGGGCCCGCCGGAGCGCCTCGCCCCCCTTGCGGAGGGTCGCGGCATGCACGGTCTGCGCTGTCAGTCCGGCCATGACGGCACGCGCGTGCGGCGCAAGGCCGGTCTCGCCTGCCGTACCGCGAACAGCGGCCTGCAACCGCGCCGCCGCCTTGCCGGTGGGCGCCAGCAGCAGCACGGCATGCGGCCCGGTCTGCAGCACGGCCTCGATGATTCGCGCGGCCACGTGGGTCTTGCCGGTGCCCGGGCCACCCGTGATCAGCGCCAGACGACCGGTGGCACCCACCTCGACGGCGCGAAGCTGGGCAGGGTGGAGTCCCTCTCCACGGGACTGCACGAAACGCCGCATCGCCTCCAGTACCTTGCGCTGCTCGCACCATGGGGCCAGCTGCGCCGCGCGCTGCCGCAGGGCCCGTGCCACCTCGATCTCCTGCTGCCTCCACCGCGCCAGGAACAGACGGGAGCCCTCCAGTACCAGCGGCGCAGCGATCGCGTGCTTGGATCCGGGTTCCGCACGGGCCACTGCCGGATGCTGACGAAGGGCTTCCGTCCACTCCGCGGGCACCTCTGCCTCGATCATGTCGAAGGCTGCATCACCGTCGCCGCGCGCTGAGACCACGCCGTTCAGGTCGAGGCATGTGTGTCCCTGCATCCACTGGTGCAGGCACCACGAGACCGGCTCCACGATGGCGGAACCCCCGGGCACCAGCGTGCCGCAGAGCCGCTGACCGAACCACGCCGCCGCCGGGTCCGGATGGAGGGTCCCGATGCCCGGGATGGAGTCGCTCACGGCGAGCCTCCTGCTGCGGGGCCGGGCAGCAACGCGTCAAGGGCACGCAGCAGTCGCTCCGAGGGCGTCCAGATCCACGTGCCCCGCGAACCCGCGGCCGGACTCATGCCTCGGAGGAAGAGGTAGGCCACGCCGCCGATCACGGGCTTGCCGACGGGCTTCCAGCCGCGAGCGGCGAGCCAGCGGGTGAGCATGACCGAGTAGAGCGACGCCTGGAGCGGGTAGAGCTCGGCGGCCATGGCTCCATCGAGCGAGGCCTGCTCGTAGTCGGTCGCAGCATCACCCACGAAGTTGGTCTTGTAGTCGTAGATGAACCACTGGCCATGGCGCTCCACGGCCAGGTCGATGCTGCCCACGAGCGAACCCAGACGCTCGCGAGCCTCGCCCCGTTCAAGCATGGCGGCGACACGCCCACTCCATGGGGCATCCTCCAGCTGCATGGCCTTGGCCAGCGCCGCCGGCGCCGCGTGCCACGGCACCGCGACATCCAGTTCCCGCAGGCAGCGATCGGGCTCGGCTGCCACCTCGCACACGGTGGCGATGTCGCCTCGGCCGGTGCCTGAAGAGAGGGCTCTTGGCAGTGCCTCAGCCAGTGCCTTCAGCGACGCATCCGAGCGAATGGGCAACCCGACCGAATGTCGACGAAGCGCCTCATGCAGCGGCCCGGGGTCGGCCCCGGGGGCAAGGCATGCGAAGGCACCCGACTCGGCCAGTGCATCGTGCACCAGCGTGCCCAGCGCCGCACCGCTCACGCCCACCGCACGAAGCGCCGCGTCCATCTCGGTGACGGGCGTCGGCGGACCCTCGCGGGGTGGCGCCGACACCGCGTCCACGTCGCGCTCCTGAACCTCGGCCTCGGCGGACTTCTTCACGCTTGAGAGCGAGGTGAAGCTGAGCATGACGGCGCGATCGGGAATGCCGGGCATGGCCCGAGCCGGCACCAGCCCCGCCGGCGGCGGGCAAGAGGCAGGCGGACCATCGTCCACCTCAAGCGGAAGGACGGCGATGGCACCTTCGGATGCGGCTCCAAGCTTGTCGAGATCCGAACGGGCCAGGTCTGGATTCTTGAGCCGCAGCGCTGCATCATCCGCGATGCATTCCGGGTCGCTCTGCTCGCGGGCATGCAGCAGCTGAGCCAGGGGCGAAGCCGAGGCCTTGCCATCGGGCATCCATACCGCGCGGGTGACGTACCGCGCGCGCGTGAGCCCCACGTACAGCAGGCGACGCGCCTCGGCACCATCATGATCCTGGGCCGTGGTGGGCACCATGAACGTGGGCAGCCACACCACGCCGAAGGTGAGCCCCTTGCTGCCGTGCAGCGTCATCACCTGCACCGCGTCCAGCCCACCGATCGCCCGGCAGCGGGTGCTCTCGTCATCGGGCGCAGCATCATGCACCCGCTGGGCCAGCCACGTGGCCAGGGCGTGGGGCGTGGCCGCGCCCGCGCACTGCGCCTTCTCCAGTTCCTCGAGCACATGGTCGAAGTCCGTGACCAGTCGCTCACCCCCAGGCGCCGCGAGCGTGGCCAATCGCCCATGTTCGGGCCCGACCTGGAGCACCAGCCATCGAAGCGCTGCCGCCACACCCTGACGGCCGAGAAGTTCGGTGGCCTCGCGCAGCCACCGCACCCATGCATCAGGCATCTCGATCGCGTCCTTCGCGCGGAGCCCGGTGCAGACCCCCGCCAACGCACCCAGCGCCGTGGTCCTGTCCCACGGCCGCGACATGGCCGCGAGCAGCCCAAGCACACCCTTCGCGGCCCGACTCTGCAGCACGCCCTGCCGATCCATGATCACCACTGGCACGCCGAGGGCCTGCAGCGACTCGGCCACGCGGCGGCCCTGCCAGTGCTGGTGACAGAGCACCGCGATGTCGCCTGCGCTCAGGTTTCGGCGGTTCATCACGCCCTCGTGCACCTCATCGATCCGCCAGCCCGCTCGCAGGTCCGCGGCAATCGCACGGGCGGTCAGGTCGAGCACGGCCCTGGTCTCGGTCACGGTGGTGACGTGCAGGGCCAGCCCGGGGGCGGCGCCCGAAGGGCCATGGATGCGGGGCTGCGGGTGAACGCTCCGCACCGCCATGGCGGGAATGTCACCGCGCAGGAACGGCGAAGGCACCGCGTAGAGACGCTGCACGCCGTCGATGAGAGCCTGATCGCTCCGGTGACTCACATCGAGCCGGTACGTGGGCTTGGGCGACAGGCCTCGCAAGGCCATGTAGGCATCCACATCGGCGTTGCGGAAGGCGTAGATGGACTGCTTGGGATCACCCACCAGGATCAGTCGGGTCTGCGGCGAGTGGGCGAAAGCCACACGAAGGATCTCGGCCTGCACGGGATCCGTGTCCTGGACCTCGTCGACGATCACCACGTCGAAGCGCTCGCGCAGCACCTGCCGCATGGCTCCCGACGGATCGATCACGGCGTCGCGCAGCCGCGTGATGAGGTCATCGAAGGTCACGGTGCGGGCGATCGCCCGATGCTCGAGCAGGCGACGAAGGGCGTCGCGGACCACCGAGTCGATGGCGGCCTGTCCGACCCCGTCCACCGCGTCCGCCAGGGCCTGCAGCAACGCGCGAAGCGTGGGCCATGACGAGCCGGACAGGAGAGCGTGCGCAGCCGTCGCTTTGGCCGCGGGCCGCTTGGGAACATCGCCTTGCATCTTCGCGACGTCCAGAAGCCAGCCGCACGCAGCCACGACCGCACCCGGTTCGATCGGACCGCCCCGCAGCTGATCCAGAATCCGCTCCGCGGCAGCCCGAGCCTTGGCGTTGAAGTTGTCCCGCACCGCGCGCAGCGCCTCCTGCGCATCAGGCTGCCGCAGCGAATCGATCGCCCGCTCCACGGCCCGCTTCGCGGCCCCGAAGTCCGCGGCCTGCACCCGCTCCAGTTCACGGCGGCGATCAAGGGCCTTCCGAAGTCCACCGGTCACCACCTTGAGCGACCCCACCGCCGCGGCCAGTTCCGCACTTGGCGCCACCAGCGCAGCCCACGCATCGCCGCAGACACGGCGCCGGGTCTCGGTCTCGTCGGTCTGCAGCGACCACCCCTGCAGACCATGCGCGCCCGCCTCCATGGCGTGCTCCACAAGCATGCGCTGGCAGAACCCGTGGATGGTGCTGATGCAGGCGCGGTCGAACTCGCCCAGGGCCCGCTGCAGCAGCAGTCGATCGCCCGACGCGGTGGGGCTGCACGACTGCAGGGCCTCCTGCAGTTCCGCGCGCACGCGATGCGAGAGCTCGGCCGCAGCCGCGTTGGTGAAGCTCATGAGCAGCATGCGGGGCATGGGCACGCCTTCGCGCACCAGCCGCGCGACCAGCTTCTGAATGGCATGCGTCTTGCCCGTTCCCGCGCTGGCCTCGATCACGGTCAGGCCGGAGAGATCCGCCGAATCGGGCTCGAAGGGCACGGACTTCACGTGGCCCATCCGTCCTGCTGCATGGCACCCTGGATCTCGGCGGCCAGCTCATCGAGCCCGGTGGGCACGCGAGCCGTCCCGATCTGCACGGCGTCGCCGGGGCCCCACCGCTCCTGCGCGAACACCAGCGCCACCTCCGCCTGATCCATGACGCCCGGCAGGCCGTCGAAACCGGTCTCGAGCTGCTTGCGGATCGCGAGCGCCCGCCGGATCGGATCCGGATCCCAGGCCTCCACCACCTTCGGCTCGATCGGAAGCGGCACGCAGGTGGCGGCCGTGGCCAGATCGAGCAGCCACTCGAGTCGACGGATCGCCCGGGCCGGATCGATCGCCGCGTGCACGTGCGCGGTCGCGTTTCCGATCGGCATCTCGATCGAGTGCCCGGCCGGATCCGCCGCGCTCCACATGAGGTGCCTGATCCAGAGCGCGATTCGATGGTGCCTGCGGCCCGCCGGAAACCACAGCACCTGAACGGCCCTGTCGTGCAGCTGCTCCACCGGCACCATGAAGGAGCGGCCCCGGACCTCCATGCGGTGATCGCGCTGCACGGTCCGCACCACGCCGCTGGCCAGCCAGCCCTGCTCGATCGCCCGTGCGCTCACGGCTCGGCGGGCCTGCAGCACCTCCTCCAGCGTTTCCCGGGCCATGGCTTCGCCCCGTGGCCCGTGCGGCAGCCAACCCTGCAACCGCATGGACCGCAGCCAATCCTCGGCATCCACCCCGCGGAAGATGGCCTGTGCGCACGAATCCCTTCGCTTCCAGT
>JBILWQ010000092.1:0-7203 GCA_044369805.1 Phycisphaerales bacterium | reverse complement strand
ATCGCACGGCCACGTTCCTGATCAATCGGGAAGGCTGAATCAGTCGAGGGCCGGAAGGACCTCGGCGTGGTCCACCTTGAGCTTGGCCATGGCCTTCTTGGCTGCCTCGCGCGAGGGGAAGTTGCCCACGGAGACGATCCAGAGACGCTTGCCATCTCGGCCCGTGACGCGGGTCACCTTCGGGGCTGGAAGTCCGGCGCGCTTCGCGTCGTCAGCGAGGTCCTTGGCCCGCTTCTTCGCCTGCGATTCCTGTGGGTAGGCCCCGCACTGGATGGTGTGGCCCTTGCCCGAGGCGGCAGCCTTGGACGCATCGTCCTTCTTCGAGGGTTCGTCCTTGCCCGACTTGCCGCCCTTCGCCGACGGGGAGGAGGGCTTGGAGCCCGCAGGCTTGGCTCGATCGCTCGGGGAAGGCTTGCTTGCGGGCGGCTTGCGAGCTGGCGTGGTTCGGGGCGCGATGACGGTGTCCTCGGGAATGTCCGCCTGTGCCGATGTTGGGGCTTGGGCGACCACGGGGTTGGCATTGCCTCGGGCGGCCTCCGCCAGTGCCCGCGCGGTGGAGGCCTCGTTGCCCTTCAGGAGTGTCGCGGCCTGCTCGTACTTGCTCGCGGCCGCGGTGTAACTGCGTTCCTGATCCAGGATGTGTCCGAGCATGAGCTTGGACTTGCCCGCCACGTCACTCTCGGAGCTGGTCTCGGACAAGGCGAATCGCTCGCGGGCCACCTGGAAGTTGTTCTGGTTGAACGCCGACAGGCCCGCCACCAGTGCGGCCTTCTCCCTCTCCGGCGGCTTCAGTTCGTTCCGTGCGGCATCGGCCTCGCTCAGCGCCTTGGCCCAGTCCTTCTGGTCGTAGGCCTGATGGGCCGCGTCGAGTCGCTGCTGCCCGCTCTGGCATGCGGCCAGCGGCAGGAGAGCAAGCAGGAGCAGGAGACCCGTAAGGCAATGGTGGTGGCGCATGGTTGACGCTACTGTATCGGCTGGCATGGACCTGCTGCTTCGGATCCAGCGTCGACTCCTGCTGCATCCACTGCGGCCCGTGGTGGTGGATGACCAGCGGACCTGGAAGGGGGGCATGCTTCTTGCGGCGGCCTGGCACATGGCCCGGGCGATCGAGCGGAGCACGGAACGGGACACGGTGGGCGTGCTGCTTCCCACCAGCGGCCTCTTCCCGGCCGCGCTCCTGGCGGGCTGGATGACCGGCAAGGTGGTGGTGCCCCTGAACTACCTGCTCTCGCGGGAGGACCTCGAGTACATCGTGCGGGACTCAGGCCTGGAGACGGTGGTGACCGTGGATCCCATGCTGGAGTACATCCACGGACCGACCGCATCCATGAAGCCGCTGCGGCTGGAGTCGATCGACTTCAAGCGGCTGCCGCCCATCCGAAGGGCCCGTCGCCGCGAGGCGGGCGAACTGGCCGTGCTGCTGTACACCAGCGGCACCAGCGGTCGACCCAAGGGGGTCATGCTGACCGCGGGCAACCTGGCGGCCAACGTGGACCAGATCGTCCGCTGGGCCACCTTCGATCACCGCGACGTGCTGCTGGGGGTGCTGCCGCAGTTCCATTCCTTCGGCCTCACGGTGCTCACGCTGCTTCCCCTCTCGATCGGGGCCCGGGCGGTCTACACCGCGCGTTTCCAGCCGCGCAAGGTGCTGGACCTGGCCCGCGAGCACCAGGTGACGGCCTTCGTGGCCATTCCCAGCATGTACAACGCGCTGGTGGCCGCCCGGCACGGCGGGGCGGAGTGCTTTGCGCGGCTTCGTTACGCCGTCAGTGGAGGCGAGCCGCTGCCGGACGCGGTGGCGGAGGGTTTCCGCGAGCGCTTCGGCGTGAGGATCGCGGAGGGCTACGGCCTGACCGAGACCAGCCCCGTGACCAACTGGTGCCTGCCCGATGAGTGGCGGCATCGGAGCGTGGGGCGGGCGTTGCCCGAGGTGGTCGAGCGCATCGTGGGTCCCGATGGGCGCGTGCTGGGCCCCGGCCAGGATGGCGAGATCCGCATCCAGGGGCCCAACGTGATGAAGGGCTACTGGCGGCTTCCCGAGGAGACCGCGAAGGTCTTCGACGAGCAGGGCTTCTTCCGGACCGGCGACATGGGCCGCATGGATGACCAGGGGCACCTCTTCATCACCGGCCGCATCAAGGAGATGCTCATCATCTCCGGCGAGAACGTCTTCCCCCGCGAGATCGAGGAGGTGCTCAACCGGCATCAGTCGGTCAAGGATTCGGCGGTGATCGGCATGCAGGATCCCGCGAGGGGAGAGCTGCCGCTGGCCTTCGTGGAGCTGCACGAGGGGCAGGCGTTCGATGCCGTGGCGCTGCAGCACCACTGCCGCACCGTGCTGCCGCCCTACAAGGTGCCCCGTGAGATCCGCTGCCGAGCGGCCCTGCCCCGCAACCCCACGGGCAAGATCATGCGGCGGGCGCTCTCGCCGCAGACACCCAGCGAGACCTGAGAGGGTTCAGCTGCAGGGACCGAACTGGGTCAGCAGCGTGCCGATGTCGGCGGCATCCACCGATCCGGAACCATCCAGGTCCCCCGGACCGCCAGCGGCTCCGAAGAGCGTCAGAAGGGAACCGATGTCCGCGGCATCGACGGTGCCCGATCCGTCGAGGTCACCCGAGCAGCAGGTTGGGCCCGTCGGGGTGGAGATGGTGAGCGTGGCCAGGCCGCGCTCGTCCGCCACGCCGCTGACCCGGATCAGGTAGTCCGCCTCGCATGCGGCCTGGAAGGTCAGGCGGCTGCCGCGAGCGGGGTTGCAGAAGGGACTGTCATCGGCACAGGCCACGCGAACGCGTGCGCCGCAGGGACCCGTGAACAATTCCAGGCGGGTGTCCCAGGTGGCGCCGCAGAGATCAAGCTGGCACTCGCCCGAGCGGGCAGGCTGCCAGCGGAACCAGACATCCCGTGTGGAGTCCGCCCCGCCAACGCGGCAGGCGGCGGGCACCGCATCGCCATCCTTCGTGGCGCCAAGCGTGCTCAGGGGCCAGGCCCCCTCGGTGATCCGCTGGGCATTGGCGCAGGCATCGTTTGCGGGTGCTGGGGCACCGCAGTTCTCGTCGGCCACCAGCACGCAGGCCGTGTCCCAGGCGATGTCGCAGCAGTCCGGCAGCAGCGCACAGGTGGTGGCGCAGCACGCGGCGTCACCGCAACCCGGCGTGGTTCGGGGCACGAAGCAATCGCCCGAACCCGCTCCGCAGGGGTCGCCACAGGCTGCGTCCGTCTCGACGCGGAGCCGATAGCGGCCCGCATCGCAATCCGTGGCCGAATTCGAGATGACCCCATCCGTTCCGCGTGCAACCACGATCCACCAGCCGGTGGGGGCCACGCAGGTCCAGCCCTTGCTGGTGCCGCATCCGGTGGAGTTCACGGTCAGGCGTGCGCCCAGGGGCAGCACGGCTTCCGCACTGTTCACCGGCACCACGGCCGCGAACATGGGTGAAGTCGCCGTGAGGAGGACCCGGATCTTCACCAGGCCATCGTTGTCGGTGTCCAGGCCCTGGAGGCTCACCAGATAGACATCCACGTCATTGAGCGAGGGCGTGACGGTGAGCCGGCCGCAGACATCCTTGTCCCGCAGGATCGCCTGAGGGACCCCCGCGGGAGATCCGGGACGGAAGACGGGATCGTTGGTCCGCGAGCCGCAGGTCTCGATCTCCTGCGAGGAACCCGTCGGGCACCCGGGATCGCAGGTGGTGGAGCAGAGGGACTGGGCAAGCGAGACGCAGAAGCTGTCCCATGCGGTCACGCAGCACGGATCCCAGCTGGCGCACACCTGATCGCAGCAGGCGGCGTCGTTGCAGGCCGGGGTGGGGTGCGGGGCGGTGCAACTGCCGGCGTCAGGATCTCCGCAGGGCACCGGACCCGCGGGCTCGCAGTTGATCTGGGCCAGCAGGGCGCAGTTGTCATCCCACTCGACGTTGCAGCAGTAGTCGTCCAGCGCGCAGATGTCCTGGCAGCACGCCGCATCGGCGCAGCCCCGCTTGGGGTGCGGCAGCACGCAACTCTCCGGGGTGGAGCCGCAGCCCTCGCAGACGAACAGGGCCTCGGTCGCGCAGCCCGAATCCCATGCCACCGTGCAGCACTCCGGCAAGGTGACGCAGACCGCCGCCGAGCAGAGGGGGCTCGAGCAGCCCGGCGTTCCGCGGACCTCGAGGCAGTCATTCTGCGCCGTGGCGGGCAGGCAGCACAGCAGCAGGGCCAGAGCGGCCGCCCAGGGGCGGATCAGGGCGTGGGGCAGGGTCACGAGGCGAGTCTAACTCTTCAATCTTCTCGGACAAAATGCTCCCGCGAAGGTTTTCAGGACAAGGTCCGCGATGTCGGAACCGAAGACGACGAGCAGGGATCCGATGTCCGCGGCGCTCACCTGGGCGTCCCCATCGAGGTCCCCCGGACAGGACCCGGTGGCTCCGTCCTCAAGGATGCGAAGCACACCCGGTCCGCCGTGCCCCCAGCCACCCAACCGGATGAGAACATGCTCCTCCGCCTGAAGCGGCAACCGAAGTTCCGCGGCATCGCCGTGGCAGGCATCGTCGCTGCAGGCCAGCGGAAGGCCCGATCCAGGCTCGTAGAGCGCCAGTCGCGTGTCCCAGGGTGAATCGCCGCAGGTGCCGATGGTCCACCATGCGTCGCGAGGCGGCACGAAGAGAAACCACACATCGTTGGAGATGGCCAGGCCCGTTCCCTCGTCACACCAGGCCGGCAGCGGTTCGGGGTCGGTCGAGGCCTCGGCCGAGTCGAAGTTCCACAGACCCTCGCCCACGCTCAGGGCATCCGCACGCCGGTCGTTCAAGGGTGGGGCCGGCTGGCAGGACTCCTTCGACACACGAAGCACGTACGTGCCCCGCGGGTCGCTGCAGGCCAGCGTCTCGAACAGAAGGGACCGCACGACGACTCGGTAGTGACCCGCGGGCAGGCATGCCTCGATCGTGGCGGGGCACCCATCCGGGCCATCGGCATGCACCGTGGGCGGACACGCATCATCGATCAGGGCGGTGCCCACCGGGCCCTCGCTCCAGCACTCCACCCGGACCCTTGAAGCCTCGGCAAGATCAAGGGCGTACCAATCCACGTCACGCTGCAGGTCCGACGCCCACAGCGTGCCTTGCACCGGGCTCATCCACGGCAGGCTCATGGGAAGCGATGGGGGGGTACCGCATGGATCGCCGGCATCGTCACCGCAGGCTTCCGCTTCCAGATGTGCGGCCACGGGAGGGTTGCACGGCCCTGGGGTGCTGCAGGCCAGGCACATCACGCCGGCTTCGGTGGCGCATCGCTGATCCCACTCCACGGAACAGCACCACGGATCGATGCCGCAGACGGCGTCCGCGCAGGTGGCGTCCGCACAACCGGCCTGAGCGGTCGGCTGGCAGCAGGGTGTTTGGGCGTTGGAGGCCGCGGCGACGGTGACGAGGACGAGGCTGGCGAAGAGATGGGGGCTCTTGGGCATTGGGATTCCTCCGAATGCGGGCAGGATCCGATCCTTGGGGACCCCGGCGGCCACTTCAGGCCTTTTTTCCCGTGTTGCGTGAAGGGGACCCGCTTGTCCACAGGACATCCCCGATCTTTCCGGAGCAGGGCCTCTGGATAGGGTCCGGGGTCGGTCCGGATGCCTGCTAGATTTTCCCCCTTCGCCGGCCTGCATGGTCGCCGACCAAGGAGAACCCCATGTCCGTCGCCGTTGGAACAAAGGCCCCCGTCTTCACGCTCCCCTCCAAGCCCGGGAACCCGGTCGATCTCTCGGCCCATCTTGGCCGCCGGAAGACGGTGCTGCTCTTCTTCCCGCTGGCGTTCAGTCCGGTCTGCCAGGCCGAGATGTGCACCTTCCGGGACGGCTGGTCGAAGTGGCAGGGGCTGGGCTGCGACGTGTTCGGCGTCAGCATCGACTCGCCCTTCGTGGTGGACAAGTTCCGCGAGATGGAGGGCATCCCGTTTCCGCTGCTGAGCGACTTCAACAAGGAGGTTGCCCGCCAGTACGGCGCCCTGCACGAGGATCTCATGGGCCTCAAGGGCGTGACCAAGCGGGCCGCCTTCGTGGTGGATGCCGGCGGTGTGGTCCGCTACGCGTGGGTCAGCGACGATCCGCGGGTGCAGGTGGACTTCGACGCGATCGAGAAGGCGGTGAAGGCTTGCTGAAGCGGTTCGTGCCGCTGCTGCTGGTCGCCGCGGCGGCCTGCGACGCGGACCACGGGCCCTCGGGTGACCTGGCCTCGGCCCGCAGCGGCCAGGAGTTGGGCGTGGTCACGCACCGCGTCAGTGGACTGGCCACCGAGACTGCCACCAGCGCGACCGACCAGCCCGTGGAAGGCCGCGTGCTCCAGCTGGAGGGCTCCCGCGAGGTGCGCGTCCCGATGGGGCAACTCCTCCGGATCGAGTTGCAGGCGAACGCCGGTACGGGGCACGTCTGGCAGTGCCGCCCGCCAGCGGAGTCCGTGGTGAAGCAGCTGGGCGAGGCCAGTTCCCGCCCGATCGACCGCGGCGTGATGGGTGGTCGACTGCTCTGGATCCTCACTTTCGAGCCGGTCCGGCCCGGCACCAGCACCCTGGCTTTCGAGCTGGTCCGGCCATGGGAGAGGGGCGTGGCGGCCGTGAAGACGGCGCAGGTGGTGGTCCACGTGGGCTCAGCGGCCGCCGAGACGCCCTGAAGGACCTACGGGCAGTCGCCGAAGGTGAGCAGGATGGCGCCGATGTCGCCCGCGTCCACTTGACCGCTGCCATCGAGATCCGCGGTGCATCCGGAGGGGCAATCACCGAAGGCGAGCAGCAGGCTCCCGATGTCGCCCGCGTCCACCACGCCGTTGGCGTCAAGGTCCCAAGGGCATGCCGGCGGTATGCGGCCCTCGAGCGTGAACGGCAACTCGAAGGCCCGGCCCTCGCTGCTGCCCGCCACGTAGCCCTCGCGGCCCTCGAACCAGACGCGCGGGCTTGATGGATTGCCGTCCAGTGCATTCCGCTGCCGCGCGTTGTGTCCCATGGTGGCGGTGCGCGGTGACACCAGCGGCACGAAGACGTTGGAGGAGGGGCTCAACGCCCCAGCGCAGGACCATTCGATCCAGTAGCGGCCGGGCCCCAGTCGACCGCCGTCCGGCAGGCCATCAAGCGAGACGGTGTAGGCGAACACCGGTCGCACGGTGCCGGTGCTGGTGACGCTCTGCCGGTGGCAGACGAAGGTGCCCGGACCTGCCGGCAGGGCCAGGCTCTGGGCCA
>JBILWQ010000147.1:0-5437 GCA_044369805.1 Phycisphaerales bacterium | reverse complement strand
GATTCCGACGGGCACGGTAAGCACCGGCTGCGCCTCGGCGCCGCTCTTCACCTGCAGGTCGAACAGGTCACGCACCAGGGCGAAGACCTGCCGGGCGGTGATGTCATCGCGGCTGATCCAGAACCACTGGCCGCGATGCTTCACGCTGACGATCGCCTCGGCCGGCAGGGAGAGGGTGCGATGCACGCGGAAGACCGCGTTCACGTTCCGGGCCACGTCGCTCGTGGGCTGCTCGCTCGACAACTTCAGGTGGGCCCAGAGTTCGGCGGGGCAGTCCACGTCGGCGGACGGCGGCGGCGCATCCACGACCGGATCCACCCCGAAGCTCATCAGGCGCATGATGGACGCCACCGACCGGGTCCGGATGGACACCCGAGAACCCGGCACGGGGCTCTCCACCGCCACCATGCGGAAGCTGCCCGGCTCATCGCCCAGGTCGAGCATCTTCATCAACTCCTGTCCCGCGGCGATCTTCTCGGATCCTGGATACAGCGTGAGCACCGGCACCGACTCGATCGAGACGTAGTCGTAGCCACCTTCGGGTCGCTGCCGCAGCAGGGCCTTGTCCCGCTTCGACTCGATCACCCGCCCGAGATTCACCTCGCCATCGGCGATGGGCTGCTGGTTCCAGGTCACCGGCATGGCCACCTGGCTCAGCGAGACCAGCTGCTGCCGCTGCAGTTCATCCATCAACTCCATCAGCCGGCCGAAACGAGGATCGCGCGACTGGATGACGAAGCCGCGCGTGACGTCGAACGAGTCCACCACCTGCACCCGCTCGCAGGTGAGGAACAGCACCCAGCTGATCGGCCACGCGGCGGACACCATGTTCTCGATGCTCGACACGGGCACCGGCGACATCAGCTCGCGGGCCAGCTGCTCCCCCTTCAGCGGCACGAAGGTGATGTTGGGCGAGTAGGCGAAGCCCGTCTCGCCTCCGGTGCCGCCTGCCACGGCACCGGTCGTCGGAATGGTCGCGCTGCCGGTCACCTTGGCGTTCACGCTCTGGGTGACGTTGATGTTGCTCACCGAGAGCCACTGCGTGGGCTCGTCAAGGTTCATGCGCACGATGTTCAGCAGCATCTGCCGGTCCATGGCGTCGGCCACGGACGTGTTGAAGGCGACATGGTTGTCCTCGAGCACCGCACCACCCCACTGCGCGCAGGACGGCAGCAGCAGCGATGCGAGGGGCGCCAGGCAACGTCGGACAGGCAGACGACAGAGGCGACGCATGGTGCCCGAACGCTACCACCGCCCGGGCCCGTAGGCTTCCACCATGGACGGTCGGACCCCGGTCGATGGCTACTCGGTGCTGGCCCAGGGGCCCGGTTTCCTTGTGGTCGACAAGGCCTGTGGCCTGCTCAGCGTGCCCGGCATCGGGCCAGAGAAGGCGGACTGCCTGGTGGCCCGCGTGGCCACCCGCTTCGCCGGTGCCCGCATCGTGCATCGGCTCGACCGCGACACGAGCGGGGTGATGGTGCTGGCCACCGATGCCGACACACATCGACGCCTCAGCATGGCCTTCGAGGCACGGCAGGTCACCAAGGCGTACCACGCCATCGTGGCGGGTCACCCGGCCGCGGACAGCGGCTTCATCGACCTGCCCATCCGAAAGGAGGCGCTCGGCAGCGCACGGCAGATCATCTGCCGCGATCAGGGCCGACCGAGCCAGACGCGATGGAAGGTGGAAGCCAGGCTTCCCCGCGTGCCGGCCTCGGTCCGCGGCCAGGACGGCGACCCCTTCCCCTGCTCGCTGCTGCGCCTGGAACCGCTCACGGGCCGCAGCCACCAGTTGCGGGTGCACCTGCTGTCGATCGGTCATCCGATCCTGGGCGACACGCTCTACGGATCCGAGGCCACGCTGACGGCCGCAAGCCGTCTCTGCCTGCATGCGAGCGAACTGGGCTTCGATGGTGCCTGCTGGAAGGCGCCGCACCCGTTCGGCGACTGATCGCGATCACCGCGTCTGGGCGTCCATGCCCGACAGATCGGAAGGTCGAAGGAACGCGAGCGTGACCAGCGAGACGGTCGCGGCCGCCAGCAGGTACACCGCCGGACCATCGGTCCACTGCAGGCGTCCCACCATGAAGGTGGCCAGCACCGGCACCGTGCCCGAGAAGGCCGCGATGCCCACGCTGTACCCGAGTCCGCACACCGTGCAGCGGATGCGTGCCGGGCACATCTCGCTCACCATGGCGCCCTGCAGGCCAAACAGGGCCGCCGCAGGCACGGACAGCATGAGTTGCCCGAGCACCAGCCCCTGAAGCGAGCCGTTGGTGCCCAATCGCCATGCGGGCCACAGGCAGGCGAGCAGCAGCACGCCGAACCCGGCGGCGATCCGTCGACGGCCCAACAGGTCGGACAGCCACCCACCCATGGCCACCAGCAGCGCCTGCAGGGCCAGCATGGCCGAGTTCACGCCCTGGGCGCCTGCCGCCAGCTCGGGGTGCAGGTCACCGAGGGCATCGGGCATGTACACGAAGCCCGCATAGAACGCGGTGTTCGCGCCGGCCGTCACCGCGATGATGCGCAGCATGAGCCGCCACTGGCCCATGGCCTCATGGAACGGTCGTGGCTGCGCAGCCGCCTCGCCCGCATGGAAAGCATCCGATTCCGGCATGCGCCCGCGCAGCCAGAGCCCCATCGCGGCCACGAACACGCTGGCCAGGAAGGGAAGTCTCCAGCCCCACGCCTGCACCTGCGCCTCGGTCATGGCGGCATGCAGCAACGCCACCGCACCGCTGCCGCCCAGCAGGCCGATCGACACTCCAAAGGTGGCCATGCTGCTCACCAGACCGCGGCGATGCGGCGGGGCGCACTCCGCCATGTAGGCCATGGCTCCGGTGTACTCGCCTCCCACGGCGATGCCCTGCACAGACCGCAGCAGCACCAGCAGCACGGGGGCGAGCACGCCCACCTGGTCGTAGGTGGGCAGCAGTCCGATGAGCACGCTGGCGCCACCCATGGCCACCACGCTGGCCATGAGCATGCGACGCCGGCCGAAACGGTCGCCCACACGGCCGAGCAGCAGCCCCCCAACCGGCCGCATGAAGTAACCCACGCAGAAGACGGCGAACCCGCTCATCATGGCCGCCACCGGATCCTGGCTTGGGAAGAAACGGGCGCCGATCACCGGCGCGAGGTAGCCATACACGCCGAAGTCGAACCACTCCACGGCACTGCCGACGCCGCCGGCCAGAACAACGCTTCGAGTCCGACTCATGGATACGCCGGCCAGCTGACGCCCTTCAGGAACTTCTCATACCGCTGCCAGCGGTTCACGCTGCTTGCGTACAGCGGCCGGTTCACCTGGTCGTAGCTCAGCGTGCGCACGGTGCGCTTGCTCTCATGGAAGCGCGTGCAGCCCTCGTCCCACGGCAGCCCCAGGAAGTCGATGAACCGCGGGAACTGCGTGCCGGCGTCGGTCACCACATCCTCGTAGCGCACATCCAGGATCGGCAGGTCGGTCTCGCGCTTCCAGTGCTCCATGAGTCGGCGGCTCTGTTCCCATGCAACCGCGATCCACTCGGGGCGCGCGGTCCACGGGTAGTAGTCGTTGTTGAAGCCGCCCATGAAGCAGCTCACCGCCACATCGCGCGGGTCGCGGATGGCGTGGATGATGCGCGTCTTCGGAAAGAGCTGAGCCAGCAGTCCAACCACGCGGTTGTTGCCCAGCGCCTTGTTCACGATGCGCTTCGCGCCCGGCGCCTCCTGCTGGCACGCCGAGATGTAGCCCGCGGCCATGTTCTTGAAGGCGCGGTCGCGCATGGGGCCGAAACTCTCGGGCGCGGGAAGGCTGGCGTCCCACACGCTTTCCAGCTGCCGCGCGAAGTGCTCGATGCCAGCCATCTCGCCCACGCCCGCGGACTGCGCATGCGCATCGATGATCTGGTCGAGCAGACTGGTGCCGCTGCGAGGCATGCCCGCGATGAACACCGGCACCTCACTGGTGCTGCGGCTACTCGGGAAGTCCTGCATAGTGGCGCGCGTCCAGTGCTGCATGAGCACCCCCACCGCTTGCGTGTAGAGCTCGGGCTCGAACTGCGGATCACCGATCTCGTTCGCCTTGGCGGCGCTCTCCCAGGCCTCGTCGTAGCGCTTCAGCCGGTCGCAGGCCTTCGCCCGCAGGTACAGCGACGTGCGCCGCGCGGCATCGGCCAACCCGGGCTTCAGCACCTCGGCGTCAAGCAGCTCCACCGCCTCGCCATCTCGCTTCTGATGCACCATCACCATTGCGCGCAGGTGCTGCACCTGGGCTTCCATGCGCGCATCCTTGCCGCGCACCTCGGCAAGCAGCGGCTCAAGCACTTCGCTGGCCTCGTCAGTGCGCACGGCCGACTCGAGCGCCTGCACCATCAGCAGGCGCGCGGGAATGTTTCCCGGCAGCACCTGCAGAATCTGCCGGCACCGCTCGATCGCAGCATCGGTCTCGCCGGCGTCCACCTTGCCCTGCGCGATCAGCATCAGCGTGCTGGCGTGCGTCTCCATTGCCTCGGCGCGCTCGGCGAAGGCGATGGCCAGTCCCATGCGTCCGGCCTGCTGCTCAAGCAACGCGCGGTATCGCAGCATCTCGCCATCTCGGCTGCCCACCCGCACCTGGGGCTCGGTAAGCGCAATGGCCTCTTCGACCTTGCCCTGGCGGGCGAGCAGCTCGATGCGATCACGAAGCGCCTGCCGCGCGGCGGTCGAATCAATGCCGGACTTCGACGGCTTGGGGGGGTGCGTCATGATGTCGCTTGCCGAAAACTACCGACAAACACCTGCACGCTCGTGCCATTCCGCGCGGAAACAAAGCCCCCCGGCGCCTGGGCACCGGGGGGCTTGAGTTTCGAATCCGCCGCACGCGCGCGGCAGAACGATGCGTGCCACTGTCGTGTCTCAGGCCTTACGGCGACGACCACCGACCAGGCCAGCGAGGCCGAGCATCGCTGCGGCGCCCGGAGCCGGCACCACCGTGAAGACCAGCACGTCGCCGGTGTCCGTGCCACCGTTGGCGATTCCGCCGGTGTTGATGATCACCGAGTAGTTGCCCGCACCCAGAGTCAGGTCGCCCGAATTCCAGGCCGACGCGTCGCCGAAGTAGCGGCTGAACACGACGCTGCTCGTGGCGTTGTCGAGAATGGTGAGGTAGTTGCTGTCAGCCGCCGTGTTGCCGGCGAGGCTGATCGTCGTGGCCGAATCCGTGGAGAAGTTCAGGGTGAAGTCGAAGATCGACCAGATCCCTCCGGTCGAGGCCGACGTGAGCGAGAAGCCACTCGACGTCACCGGGGACAGCGACAGGGACGCTCCATCACCCGTGATGGTGTTGCCCGCCAGGACGGTGCCGAGATCCGTGCTGGCCCAGGCGTTTCCAGCCACCATGTAGACCTGCGCGCTGGTCCAGGTCAGGCCCGCGCTGGCAGAGGTGGCAACTCCGAGCATGCCGCCGAAGAGGAGG
>JBILWQ010000091.1:0-7232 GCA_044369805.1 Phycisphaerales bacterium | reverse complement strand
AGTCCGTCCTCCCGGTGAGCGCGTGCTGCAGCGACGCACGGTCATCCGCAACAGGCTCGGCCTGCACGCCCGTCCCGCCATGGCCTTCGCCAGCGCGGCGGGCAGGTTCCGCTGCAGCGTGAAGGTGCGTCGTGGCGATTCCACCGAGGAGGTGGATGGCAAGAGCGTGATGCAGATGCTCATGCTGGCCTGCACGCAGGGCACCGAAATCGAGATCCGGACCGACGGCGCCGACGAGCAGGCGGCCATGGACGCCCTGGTGAAGCTGGTGGAAGCCCGCTTCGAGGAGGAGTGAGTGCGAGAGACGCTGGGCATCGCCGGTGACGGCCAGATGGCGCTCGTGCTGGCCACCGTGGCGGCCGAGGCCGGGCATGCGGTGCGGCTGTGGTGCCCGCTGCCGGGTCAGGCAGCGCCGCTGGCCGCCTCGCGAAGCAGCGCCCGCCTGCCGGAAGTCCGACTGCCCACGGGTGTGATGGTGGGCGACCAGGCGAACATGCTCGAGAGCTGCTCCCTGCTGCTCAGCGCCATACCCGCGCAATTCGCGCGCGACACGTGGAAGCGGCTGGCCACTTCGGCGGGCCCCCGCACCCCGGTGTGCACCGTGACCAAGGGGGTGGAGGTGGGCACCGGGCTGCGTCCCACGCAGGTGCTGGTCGACACGCTGGGCGAGAGGTCGGTGGCCGTGCTCAGCGGCCCCACCATTGCGCACGAACTGGCCCTTCGGCGCCCCGCCGTCATGGTCGCCGCCAGCTCGGATGCGTCCCTGGCGACCCGGGTGCAGGCCCTGTTCACCCAGCCCTGGCTCCGCATCTACACCAGCGATGACCCGGCGGGTGTGGAGATCGCCGGCGCGGCCAAGAACGTGATCGCACTGGCCGCCGGCATGCTCGATGGCCTGGGCCTGGGCTTCAACGCCAAGAGCGCGCTGCTGGCTCGCGGACTGGCCGAGCTGGTTCGCCTGGGCGTGGCGCAGGGCGCCAGGGCCGACACCCTCTTCGGCGTGGCGGGCGTGGGCGACCTGGCCACCACATGCTTCTGCCCCGAGGGCCGCAACCGGACGCTGGGCGAGGCCATCGGCAAGGGCCAGTCGCTGGCCGCGGCCCAGGCGGCCACGCAGAGCGTGGTCGAGGGTGTGGAGACGGCGCGGGCGCTGCACGAGCTGGGCCGCGCCCGCGGCATCTCCGTGCCCATCATCGATGCCGTGCACCGCGTGCTCTTCCAGGCGCAGCCACCCGCCGAGGCGGTGCGAGAGCTCATGACAAGGACCGCAGGCATCGAACGGATCGGCTGAACGGCACCTCGGGTTCGAACCTCGCCTTCGCGGTTCCGTAGCCGCGCGGCCGGCCCCCCTGCTAGCCTTTCCACAGAACCATGAGCCAGTTTGCCACGACCTCCGTGCCCAAGGCCGATCGCCGTGACCTCGCCAGCGGAGGGGAACGGCTCGAGCGCCGCCTGTTCATCGCCCTGGCTGGCGGCACCCTGCTGCTGACCAGCTGGATCGGAGGGCTGCTCGGCCTGCAGCCGCAGGTTGCCCAGATCCCGGCGGCCATCGGAGCGCTCATCCTGGTTGCGCCGCTGGCCTACGGGGCCCTGCAGGAGATCCGATCGGGCCGGCCCAGCAGTGACTCGCTGGCCAGCCTGGCGGTGCTGGCCGCACTGGCGAACAACCTCTACCTGGCCGCGGGCTTCCTGGCCTTCTTCCTGTGGCTGAGCGAACTGGTGCTCAGCCGAACCGCATGGGGGGCTCAGCGTGCCATTCGAGATCTGGTCGAACTCACGCCGGACATCGCCCGCGTGGTCGAGGCGGGCAGCGAGCGTGAGGCGGCGCTCGAATCGCTTCGCGTGGGACAGGTCGTCCGCGTTCGCCCGGGCGAGAACCTGCCCGTGGACGGGCGGGTGGTGGCCGGACAGACCAGCATCAACCAGGCCAGCCTGACCGGCGAGGCGGTGCCCATCGAGGCCAACGTGGGCACCAGCGTCTATGCAGGCACCAGCAACCTGACCGGCCAGATCGACGTCGAGGTCACGGCGGTGGCGGGCGAGAGCACCATCGGCAAGGTTGAGAAGCTCATCCGCGAGGCCGAGAGCGCACGCACGCACCGGCAGGAACTGATCGAGCGTCTCGCGGGTGCCTACGTGCCCGTGGTCCTCATGGTGGCGGCCCTGGTGTGGTTCTTCACCAGCAAGAGCGAATCCGCCGCGGTGCGTGATCAGGCCGCCGAGCGCGCCATCACCGTGCTGGTGGTCACCTGCCCGGGAGCCCTGCTGATCGCCTATCCCACCGCCATGGTGGCCGCGTTCGCCGCCGCAGCGCGTCTGGGCATCATGGTGAAGAACACCCGAACGCTCGAGAGCGCCGCGGGCGTGGACACCGTGGTCATGGACAAGACTGGCACGCTGACCACGGGCAAGTTCAGCGTGAGCCGGCTGGCCCCCGCCGATGGCGTGGACCCGGCGGTGCTGCTGCAGGCCGCCACCGATGCCGAGCAGAGCAGCAACCACCCACTGGCCCGAAGCATCCTGGAGACGGCACAGAAGGCCCGGATCGCCGCGCGGCCCATCCGCGAGTACCAGGAGCTGCATGGCAGGGGCGTGAGCGCCGTGACGCCCGATGGCACGGTGCGGGCTGGCCGCGCCCAGTGGCTGCTCGAGCTGAAGCCCGGCATCGCTGCCGAGGTGGAGAAGGCGAGCGAGCGGATCGAGGGGATGAGCGGCGTGCACGTGATGGTCGGCGACCGATACCTGGGCGCCGTGGGCCTGGAAGACAAGCTGCGGCGCAACGCCACTGACGTGGTGACTCGACTGCGCCAACTGGGCGTGCGCCGCGTGTGCATCTTCACGGGCGATCGGCTGGGCGTGGCGAAGCGCGTGGGCCAGGCCGTGGGTGTGGACGCGATCGAGGCGGAGTGCCTGCCCGAGGAGAAGCACGAGGAACTGAAGTACCTGATCCGCAAGGGCCATCGCACGCTGGTGGTTGGCGATGGCATCAACGACGGCCCGATCCTGGCCAGTGCCGACGTGGGCGTGGCCATGGGCCTGAGCGGCAGCGACATCGCCACCAACTCGGCGGGCGTGGCCCTGATGAACGACGATCTCCGCAACGTGCCGTTCCTGCTGGAACTGGCCCGGCGCGCGCGAGGCGTGATCGGCCTGAACATCGCGGCGGCACTGGCACTGGCGGTGGTGGGTCTGGCGCTGGCCGCCACGGGACGCATCCAGATCTGGATCACCCCCTTCTACCAGGCCGCGGCCTACATCTTCGTCATCGCGAACTCGCTGCGGCTGGTCCGCTTCGGCGAGGACGTGATGGATGCGGAGACCCTGCGGGTGCAGACCGAGGCCAGTCGGCCGGTGAAGCCCGTGCGGCAGGCCGACTCGCAACGGGCGGCCCGGGGCTGATCCTCACTTCCCGCCGCCCTGCTCCTTCACCGCCTGCAGGCAGCGCTTGGCCTCGTCCTGCGTGAGCGCATCGGGGCCGATGCGGATGGCCACCTGCCGGTTGAGCGGCATGCCCAGCATGGCCATGTAGACCGCCTGCCCATCGACCAGGAACACGATGTGCTTGTACATATGGTCGGCGGTGGCGGCCTGAAGCACCGCGCGGTTGCCCTCGCGCACGTTCAGGATGAGCGAGTCGCCGCTGTTGGCGGAGATGGCCGCATTCTTGATGTCCTTGGGCGTGAGCAGCGGCGTGGGTGCCACCAGCAGCGTGCCGCCGCCGCGCACCGGCATCTCCGCCCAGCCCTCGCGCTTCTGGCCGCTGGCCAGCCGCAGTTCGAACGCGGGCACGACCGCCGCGGCGGTCGAACCGCCCTCCGGATCCGTGGTGGGCGTCGAGCCGCACGCCGCAAGGCACGCTGCCGCCAGCGCGATCGAGGCGGCCAGCCTCATGCCACGGACACGCCCGCGTCCAGATAGACGTCCTGGATGGCGTGCAGCAGTTCCACGCCCTCCTTCATGGGCCGCTGGAAGCTCTTGCGGCCGCTGATCAGGCCCATGCCGCCGGCACGCTTGTTGATCACCGCGGTGCGCACCGCCTCGGCCAGGTCGCCGGCGCCGCTGCTGGCGCCACCCGAGTTGATCAGGCCGCTGCGGCCGCCGTAGCAGTTGAGCACCTGGTACCGGCACAGGTCGATCGGGTGATCGCTGCACAGGTCCGTGTAGATGCGCTTGTCGAACTTGCCGTAGCTGCTGCCGCCCATGTTCAGGGCCTCGTAGCCGCCGTTCAGTTCAGGCTGCTTCTGCTTGATGATGTCTGCCTGAATGGTCACGCCCAGATGGTTGGCCTGACCGGTCAGGTCGGCGCTCACGTGGAAATCCTTGCCGTCGCGCTTGAAGGCGTCGTTGCGCAGGTAGCACCAGAGCACGGTGGCCATGCCCAGGCTGTGGGCCTCCTCGAAGGCGCGGGCCACCTCGATGATCTGTCGGTCGCTGTTGGGCGAGCCGAAGTAGATGGTGGCGCCCACGGCGGCGGCACCCAGGTTCCACGCCTCGCGCACGGTGCCGAACATGATCTGGTCGAACTTGTTCGGCATGGTCAGCAGCTCGTTGTGGTTGATCTTCACCAGGAACGGGATCCTGTGGGCGTACTTGCGGCTGACCGAGCCGAGCACCCCGAAGGTGGTGGCCACGGCGTTGCAGCCGCCCTCGATGGCCAACTTCACGATGTTCTCGCCGTCGAAGTAGATGGGGTTCTTGGCGAAGCTGGCGCCTGCCGCATGCTCGATGCCCTGGTCGACGGGCAGGATGCTGAGGTAGCCGGTGTTCGCCAGACGGCCCGTGCCGAACATGCGCTGCAGGTTCACCAGCACCTGCGGGCTGCGGTCCGAGCAGGCCCAGATGCGGTCCACGAAATCGGGGCCGGGCAGGTGCAGCAGGTTGGCGGGCACCTTGGCCTTGTGCGAGAGGAGCGAATCTGCGTCCTTGCCGAGCAGTGCGGTGATCTTGGTGGAGACGGTGGCCATGCGGGTCCTTGAATGAGAGCGGGTGCGAAACTGCGGCGCGATCGTACCGCGGGTCGCGGGGATCAGGCGGCTCGCTCCGTGCGGTCGATCCAGCCGCCGCCGATCACGCGATCGCCCTGGTAGAGCACCGCGGCCTGCCCCGTGGCCACCGCCAGCACCGGTGCCTCGAACTGCACACGGAAGCGGCCGGGGCCCATGACCTGCACGGTGGCGGACTCCGGCGTGCCGTGCACGCGCCACTGCACGTTGCAACGGAGCGGGCGCGAGGGCACATCGACCAGCCAGTTCGCCTCGCCGGCCTCGATGGCGTGCACGGCAAGCGCCTCGCGTGGCCCCAGCGTGACCGTGTTGGCGACGGCATCCTTGGCGACCACATAGAGCGGCTCCCCCACCGCCACGCCGAGGCCCTTGCGCTGGCCGATGGTGAAACGCTGGTGACCTCCATGCTCACCGAGGATGCGACCGGATAGATCCATGATGGCTCCAGGGCGAATCGCCTTGGGCTGCCGCCGCTCCAGGAACCCGGCATAGTCCTGATCGGGCACGAAGCAGATCTCCTGAGAATCGGGTTTGTCAAAGGTGGGCAGGCCGAGGTCCTTCGCGATCTGGCGCGTCTGGCTCTTCGGCAGCGCGCCCACCGGGAAGCGCACTTGCGCCAGTCGCTCGCGCTTGATGCCGAACAGCACCGCGCTCTGGTCCTTGGCCACGTGCACGCCGCGCCGCAGGCTCCAGCCCTCGACGTCCTGCACGCATCGCGCGTAATGGCCGGTGGCGACCAGATCGCAGCCCAGCTGCTCGGCGTGGTCGAACAGGCGGCCGAACTTGAGCCAGTCGTTGCATCGCACGCACGGGTTGGGGGTCTGACCCGCGTGGTAGGCCTGCGCGAAGTAGTCGATGATCCGACCGAAGTCCTTCTTGAAGTTCACCACGTAGAGCGGCGCACCCAGGCGCGCGGCCACGGCGCGGGCGTCGCTCGCATCCTCCAGGCTGCAGCAACCCTGGTGGCCGATCTTCAGGCCGCCGCGTGGCATGGCGCAGGCCTGCGCCGCCGGAATCGCCTCGTCGAGCGACTCGCCCGGCGAGCCCAGACGCATGAACACCCCCACCACCTCGTGGCCTTCGCGCTGCAGGAGCGCGGCGGCGACGGAACTGTCGACGCCGCCGCTCATGGCGACCAGCACCTTGGGCTTGGCGGGCATGGGGGCAATCGTAGGGGCGCGGTCCGTGCCAATCCGTGCAGGGCAACGCCAAAGACAAAAGCCCCCCGGCGTGCGTGCGCCGAGGGGCTTGGGAGTGTGGCCCGCCGCGCGTCCGCGGCGGGGAGATGCGGCTTGTTGAAGTGACTCAGCTGCGACGCCGGCGAGAGCCGACGAGGCCCGCTGCACCGAGCAGCGCGATCGCGCCCGGGGCGGGGACCACCGACACGGTCATGTCGGTGGAGCCCAGCACGGAACCGAACTGGCCCTGCCGAACTTCGATCCGGAAGGTGTAGTCGCCCTGCGTGTTGGGATTGAATGCAAGGCCGTTCCAAAGGCCCGCGGGGGCGCCTCGCGAGCGGCCTGAGGCCCGCACCCCGATCATTGCCCGCTACCTTTCGGGCATGCGCATCGTGGCGGGCATGGACGAAGCCGGCTACGGCCCCCTGCTTGGGCCACTCGTCGTCTGCTGCTGGGCCTTCGAGGTGGTCGACCCGGCGAGCGACGCGACCGACCTGTGGAAGCGGCTCTCGACCGCGGTCTGCCGCCGACCGAACGACAAGAAGGGCCGCATCGCCATCGACGACTCGAAGACGCTGAAGGGCGCGAAGGACGCCGCGGGCCATCCACTGCGGCACCTCGAGCGTGGCGTGCTGTGCGCGCTGGGCGCGCTCGCGGCGGGTGATGCCGGCGTTCCCATTCACGCGAGCGACGATGGGCTGCTGGAGGCACTCAGCCTCGATGCCTCGCCGCCGCTGCCGTGGTACGGGAACACCGCAGCCAGCGCACTTCCACTGTGCCACCCGCGCGATGAACTCGCGCTCGCCGCCAATCGCCTGCGCCTGGCGCTCGCGCATGCCGGCATCCGGCCGCTGCTCGCGCGCGCGGTGCTGGTCGAGCCCGAGGACCTGAACCGCATCGCCGGCGCCGCGGGCAGCAAGGGCGCGGTGAACGGATGGGCCGCCATGCGCCTGGCGTGCATGCTTCGCGCGGCACATCCCGACGCCGACATCGACCTTGCGTGCGATCGTCACGGTGGCCGCACGCGCTACCGCGAGGAACTGGGGCGCGC
>JBILWQ010000026.1:0-13257 GCA_044369805.1 Phycisphaerales bacterium | reverse complement strand
AGCCGATCGTCGACGGCAACGTGATGCGCGTGCTGGCGCGACTGGCCGATCGCCGCGAGCCGGTGGCGGATTCCCTCGGGCAGGCGTGGTGCTGGACGCAGGCCACGGAACTGGTGCAGGCAGCCCGTCGACCGGGCGTCACCAACGAGGCGCTCATGGAACTGGGTGCCACCCTCTGCACGCCGCGAACGCCGGCGTGCGATCGCTGTCCGTTGCGAAGTCATTGCCGATCCAGGAAGGCTGGGTCGCAGTCGCAGGTGCCCGTGCCACGCAAGCCGCCTCGGCGAAGCCAGCTGGTCCTTCATGCCCTGGTGGACATCCGACGAGGGCGCGTGGCCCTGCAGCGACGCGAGTCGGGCCTTTGGCAGGGGCTGCTCATGCCACCGTTTCACGAGGCGTCCCCCGGGGCCAGCGGAGCGCAGGTGGCTCGGGGCCTTGGCGGCGCACGGGCGGAGCGCCGGTGGGCGGAAGTGAACTTCGAGACCACGCACCGCCGGATCCGCTTCGTCGTCTGGTCGGCCAGGGTGCCTGACGGCATGGAGGTGGCATGGATCCCGATCGCGCGACTGCGTGAACGGGCGGTGCCTGCGGCCGCGCTCCGGGTGATCGAGGCGGCACGGCAGGCCAAGGCCGAATCGTGCTAGGTTGCACGGGTGCTCAGACGCCTCCTTCGAACCGGCTGCCTGACGATCGCCGCGTGCACGTCGCCGTACGCCATGGAGAGCAACGTGCGGGAGCCCGGGGAGCCGCCATCCGTCAATCGACGGCTGAGTGACGCGCAGCAACGGGAGATCGTGGACATCCTGGGTCAGACCCGGACTCCGGCGCAGCGGGAGGCCGCACGACCGCTCGAATCCGCCGGCGAGGCTGGCCGATGGGTGGACGTGCCGGAGGTCGCCCGCAAGGCGGCCAGCGACCGCGAATTCGGCGTGCTTCGCGAGGATCGCATCGAGGGTGGTCTCCGCTACCGGTTGCGATCCATCGATGACGAACCTGGCACGCTCACGGTCCTGGGCGATCCGGCGCACGGCGTGGTGTCCGTGCAGGCTTCGATCGGCGAATTCGGCCAGCACGGGAGGCAGGCGGAGGCACTCGAGCGAGCCTTCCGCATCAGGCTTGGTGAATGGGCCAGGGTGCCTCGTTCACCCGAGGACCTGCCGACCGCCGATCAGTCTGCGGGTCGCTGAGCCGCCTCGGGGTGCAGCCGCTCCACCATGGCGGCCGCGCGAAGCAGCTGCGCATCGGCCATGGCGGGCGCCTGCAGGTGCAGGCCCACGGGCAGCGGCTTGCCATCGCGCGGCACGAAGCCCACCGGCACGCTGATGCCCGGAATGCCGGCGATGTTCGTGTTCACCGTGTACACGTCGCACAGGTACATCTGCAGCGGGTCGGTGAGACCGCCCATGCGGAAGGCGGGGGTGGGGCTGGCGGGGCCGGCGATGACGTGGCACTTCTCGAAGGCCCTGTCGAACTCCGCCTTGATGAGGCGACGCACCTTCAGGGCACGTCCGTAGTAGGCGTCGTAGTAGCCGGCACTGAGCACGTAGGTGCCCAGCATGATGCGTCGCTGCACCTCGGGGCCGAAACCCTGGCCGCGGCTCTCCGCATACAGGTCATCGAGCGTCTGTCCGGCGTGGGCCCTCGCGCGGAAGCCGTAGCGAATGCCGTCGAAGCGGGCGAGATTCGCGCTGGCCTCGGCCGGCGCGATCACGTAGTAGGTGCTGATACCCACATCCGTCAGCGGCAACTCCACCGGCACCAGCGTGGCGCCCGCCTTGACCATCCGGTCGAGCGAGCCCTGCACGCATGCATTCACGTCCGGATCGTTGGCCTGGCTGAGGTACTGCGAGGGCACGCCGATGCGCAGGCCCTCGATGGGGCGTTCCAGCGCCTCCAGCGGATCCTCCACCGCCACGGGGGCACTGGTGCTGTCGCGGGTGTCCACGCCTGCCATGGCGGCGTACGCCAGTGCCGCGTCGCGCACCGAGGTGGTCAGCGGTCCGATCTGGTCCAGGCTGCTGCCGAAGGCCACCAGGCCGTAGCGGCTGATGCGTCCGTAGGTGGGCTTGAAGCCGACGCAGCCGCACAGCGAGGCGGGCTGCCGGATGCTCCCGCCCGTGTCGCTTCCCAGCGCGATCCCGCACAGTCCAGCCGCAGCCGCTGCGGCGCTGCCGCCGCTGCTGCCCCCGGGCACGCGCTCGCCATCCCACGGGTTCCGCACCGGGCCCCAGGCGCAGTGCTCGCTGCTGCTGCCCATGGCGAACTCGTCCAGGTTGGTCTTGCCCATCACGATCGCGCCCGCGGCACACAGCCGCTCCACACAGGTGGCGTCGAAGGGAGAGCGGTAGTTCTCGAGCATGCGGCTCGAGCACGTGGTCCGACCCAGGCGCGTGGCGATGTTGTCCTTCACGGCCACGGGAATGCCAGCCAGCGGACCAGGGTCCTGGCCCGCGGCGATGCGGCGGTCGATCGCCTCCGCCTGGCCCAGGGCCTCGGCCTCCAGGATCTCGTGGAAGGCGTTCAGACGGGGGTTGGCCGCGCGGGCCCGGGCGATCGCCCCGGCCACCACCTCCACCGCCTTCGCCTTCCGCGATCGCACGGCGTCGCGCATGGCGGTCGCGTCGGTGAAGGCGCCGCTCACGATTCCTCCGCCAGCACCTTGGGCACCGCCAGGTAGCGACCCTCGACCGCCGGCGCATTCCGCAGCAGGTCCTCGATCGCGAGGCAGGGTCCGGGCTCGTCGGCGTCAAGCCGGTTCACGTGGTCGAAGGGCGTAGTCATGGGTTCCACGCCCTCCACGTCGATCGCCTTGAGCTTCGCCACGTGCCCCAGCACGCCGGCCATCTGCGACCGCAGGGCCTCGAGCCGATCCGCGGCGATGTCCAGACGGGCCAGCCGGGCCACGTGCGACGTCTCCTTCGTGGTCAGCGGATGGACCTCGCTCATGCGGGCGGCGAGTGTATCGGTGCGTGAAGGTGAGCCGCTACGCTCTCCCGCATGGGCAAGTTTCGCAGCGATGGCCCCGTGCTGGGCGTGGACCTCGGCGGCACCAACATGGCCATCGGCGTGGTGGACGACAAGGGCCGCATCCTGGGTCGGTGCAAGCGCAAGACCAAGGCCGCCGAAGGGCGTGACCGCGTGCTGGCCCGACTTGTGGAGGGTGTCGAGCGTGCCTGCGAGGAGGCGAAGGTGCCGATGAAGTCGATCGTTGGCGCGGGGGTCGGTGCCCCGAGCGCCGTCGACTGGGACAAGGGGGTTGTGCTTCACGCCGGCAACCTGGGCTGGAAGCGGCTTCCGCTGCGCGAGATCCTCGAGAAGAAGCTCGACCTTCCGGTGGTGGTCGACAATGACGTGAACATGGCTGCCTTCGGCGAGAGCCGCGTGGGTGCTGGCAAGGGCAGGGGTGACCTGCTGGCCGTGTGGGTGGGTACCGGAATCGGCGGGGGATTCATCCTCGACGGCAAGCTCTACCGCGGCCAGCTGCACACGGCGGGCGAGATCGGCCATGTGGTCATGTTCCCGGGAGCCGGTCCCGGTCACCGCAAGCTGGAGGAGCACTGCAGCCGCACCGCCATGGTGCGGAGCATGCTCATGCTGCTGGGGCACTATCCCGACTCCATGCTTCGCGAGTTCCTCAAGGGCCAGGACGAGGGCGAGCCCTCGATCGGCAGTGGCGTGATCGCGGAGTGCCTGCAGAAGGGCGATCCGCTGGTCACCTCGGTGGTCAACGCGGCGGCGGACCTGCTCGGACTGGCCATCGCGAACTTCCTGACGGTGCTCAGCCTGCCCACGGTCATCCTGGGAGGCGGGGTGACCGAGGCGCTGGGAAAGCCCTGGCTGCACCGGGTGCGCGAGAGCGTCTCTCAGCATGTGTTCCCCTCGAGCCTGCAGAAGTGCGAGATTCGTGCGAGCGAACTCGGTGATGACGCCGGACTGCTTGGCGCGGCGATGCTTGCCCGGGAAACCCTCTCGGCTGGCTGAAGAGGGACGGGCCTACATATCGGACTCACGACTCCCCCGCCGTTATCCCATCCGGGCCGGCGGAAGGTCTGCCTTGCTGACCAGCAGCCTCACTCCGGGCACATGCGGCTCCAACATCCGAGCCAGCGTGGGCAGGAAGCCGCGCTCCGTCTGCGTGTGACCAGCCAGCAGCAGATCGCAGCCCCGCGCCCGCGCCGCCAACTGGTCATGGTGGCGGGCCTCGCCGGTCACGAACAGCGTGCAGCCCTGGTCGGCGGCTTTCGCCAGCAGCGAGAAACCCGCACCCGGCACCACGCCCACGCGGCGGTGCTTGCGTCCGCGGCGGGCTTCGACCAGGTGGATGGATCCGGCAGGCAACCGCAGGCCTGCATGCAGCCTTCGCAGGGCCTCCGTTGAAGTCAGCGAGCGATCGAGGTCCACGATGCGGCCATGGCCCTGCGCCGCGTCCATTTCCGGCTCCAGGCCGTGCACCTCGATCGCGGGCTCCTCGTACGGGTGAGCCGAACGGATCGCCCGCACCGCGGCGGCGCGCTCGCGCCTCCCGCAGACCATCTCCAGCCGGATCTCCTCGACGCGCTCCAGCCGCCCGCGCCGACCCTGCGCGGGATTCGTGCCATGACCACCGTGGAAGGTGCCGTGCCCGGGGGATTCGAAACTGCACTGCGTGTAGGCCCCGATCCGACCCGCACCCGCCGCCGCCATGGCCTCGCGCACCACCTGCACCGCGTAGGCCGGCACGAAGGTGACCACCTTCAGCCGCTCGGTGGGGCGGCCAGTCTCCGCGGGCTCGATCGGTCGCCTCTGGCCTGGACCCAGCAGTCCCGCCAGCCAGTCGGTCACGCCGCCCTGCACGGCATCGAGCGCCGTGTGAGGACTCAGCAGGGCCACACCGTGCTCTGCGCACTTCAGCAGCAGGGCTCCGCGAGGTTCCCATGCCGTCAGCCGCGTCAGCGGCTCGAAGATCGGCGGGTGATAGGCCACCACGGCCTGGCACTTCAGTCGCAGGGCTTCGGCCAGCGTCTCCTGGGTCAGGTCGATGCAGAGCAGGGCCTTGCGAAGCGGACGCGCCGGATCACCCAGCAGCAGTCCGACCTTGTCCCACTCGGCCGCGAGCCGCGAGGGTGCGATCGCCTCAAGCGCAAGGGCCAGTTCTCCGATCATGCGGGCAGGCTATCGCCACGGGCCGCAGGCAAGGGCTCCCCGCATTCCGTGCACACGGGTGAACCGCTGCGACATGGATAGCCGCAGTTGGGGCAGGCGTGGCGAAGCCACTGCAGGCGAGCCTCTCGCGTCCACAGCAGCACCAGCATGGGGCCGCAGAGCACCGTCAGGATGACCGAACCTCCCACGATCGACCACCAGCTGAACCACGAGCACCAGCAGGAATCACGCCGCATGCACAGCGCGTAGGTCGGCGCAGCGAGTGCCAGTTCCACGCAGGTGCCCGCGAAGAGCCTTCTCACGAATCGGGTGATCCGGTCGGGGTGGCCACGCCTGCCCGCGCGCGCAAGCAGAAGGGCCCAGATCACGCCGGCCACCACCCAGACCACCAGCAGCATGGCGACCACGCCGTACCCGTATACGCTCGACATGGGGTCGGAAGCCCCGTTCCATCGCGCCACAAGTCGTGGGATGTCCAGCATCGTGATCACCAGTCCGACCGCGATCAGGCCTCCGAGCGATCCGGCCCCGATGATCGACCATCGCAGCGGCACCCCCGACCCCTGTCTCGACTGCAGTCCGACCAACGGCATGCACAGAAGCATGGGCGAGACGATCAGGCCAAGGATGAAGAGCCACGCGAGGGCCGTGAGACCCCAAGGGTCGCTGTCCAGCATGAAAACGCGGCGAGCCGTGGAGGTGATGGCTTCCCCCCAGATTCGCGGGAACTCCCCCAGCACCTGGCCCACCGCCGGCAGAGGCTTGCCCCTGCCTTGCATGTGGATGAAGTCGCCGGCGCCGCCGGCCAGGACACCCGCGAGCGTGCCGGCCAGCAAGGCCGCCACCCAGGAAGTCACCAGCAGCGCCGCGAGCCAGGCCGCCCGGCGCCAGCCGGAGGCCTTGGCGACGTGCCAGGTGGAGGCCCCGGCCGCTGAACTCAATCCCTCTTCCCGCCGCCAAAGATCATGGCCAGCCGGAAGACCAGCTTCAGGCTCTCCAGGTAGATCCAGACCAGGCTCACGAGCAGCCCGTAGGCCAGGTACCACTCGGTGCTCGCGGGGGCGCCCGCCGCCACGGCCTCATCCACCTGCTGGATGTCCGCCACGAGCGTGAGCGCGGCCACCACCAGGATGACGCCGTTGATGGCCAGCCCGATCATGGCGCCGTTGCCGGTCCCCGTCTGCGTGGGCAGGCTCAGGAAGGGCGTGGCCACGCCAAAGAGGCTGAGCACGAACGACACCAGGTAGGTGATGGCGATGCCCAGCACCGCGCACCACAGCACGAACGCCCCACGCTGGCTGATTCGGACCGCGCCGCTCCGATACAGGATCAGGCACGCGGCGGTCACGCCCGCCGTGACCAGGAAGGCCTGCAGGGCGATGCCGCCCGCCAACTGGATGCCCTTCGCCTTGAGCAGGCTGTCCAGCACGAGCGAGATGGCACCCAGGAAGAGGCCCTGCGCGGCCGCGTAGATGGGCGCCAGCACCGCGGCCCAGGCCGGCCGACCCCACATGGCGAAGCCCACGGCCAGCGAAGCCACGAAGGCGACGATGTTGACCACGCCCAGCAGGCCCGGGTTGGCCCGGACCACGGAGGCTCCGATGGCCCCGAAGACCACCGCCACCGCCAGGCACAGGCTGGTCTTGTTGATCACGCCAGACACCGTGGCGGCGTCCCGGCTCTGGGAAGCGTTGCGAAGGGCGGGGCCAAGTCGGCCGTCCGCCAGGACCGGATTGGAGGATTCGAGAAGGCTCATGGAACGGCATTCTAGCCCCCGCTGAAATCGAGCTTCCATTCAGGCTGCGCGAACTTGACGGGGGCGGTCCCAGAATCGACGGTTCCGGTGTCGGTCGAGCCGATAGAACGGGAGTCGGTTCGATGGTCTGGGTCGCCGTTTCACAGGGGTCAACACCTTGAAGCACGTTCCGAACGCCGCACAGCGGCAGCCGTCTGAGTCGGGTTCGCACCAGTCCAAGACGCAGTCTTCCAATCCGGGGACCTCCGCCACGCGAAAGCACTTCGTGCTGGACACCAACGTGCTGCTGCACAACCCGAACTCGCTCTACAAGTTCGACGAGCACGAGGTGATCATTCCGCTGCAGGTCATCGAGGAGCTCGACCAGTTCAAGAAGAACAACGACGAGACAGGCCGCAACGCCCGTTCCGTGATCCGCGCACTGGACAAGCTGCGATCCATCGGCCGGCTCTTCGAGGGAGTGGTCTGGAACGAGCAGGGGGGCGTGATCCGCATCGAGCGATGCGACCGCACCACGCCGTTTGCCCTGGACCTGGACAGCGCCGACAACCGCATCCTGGGCGTGGCGCACCGCCTGCACGAGCAGGGTCTGCGCACCATCTTCATCAGCAAGGACATCAACGCCCGGGTGAAGTGCGATGCGCTGGGCATTCCCAGCGAGGATTTCGAGGCCGACCGCGTGGATGCCGACTGGCTCTACACGGGCTACGCCACCATGCGCTGCCCCGGCGAGACGATCGACGAGCTCTATCAGGAGAGGCAGCTCAGCGTGGAGCAGCTCGAGGGCCTGGTGCTGAAGACCCCCGAGGGCATGGAGGTGGCTCCGCACGACCTGGTCGCGAACCAGTTCGTTGCCCTGATTGACGACGCAGACGAGAGCCATACCGGCCTGGCCCGCGTGCTGGCGGACACCGGCCACCTGATCCCCGTGGTGGGACCGCGCAAGCCGGTCTACGGCATCATGGCGCGCAACCTGCAGCAGACCATGGCGCTCGACCTGCTGCTCGACGACGAGGTGCGGCTGGTTTCGCTCATCGGCCCCGCCGGCACCGGCAAGACGCTCATGGCGATCGCCGCCGGAATGCACAAGGTGTTCCGCGAGGAGCGATTCGACAAGCTGCTGGTGGCCCGCCCGATCATGCCGCTGGGCCGCGACATCGGCTTCCTGCCCGGTGACAAGGACGAGAAGCTCTCGCTCTGGATGCAGCCCATCTTCGACAACGTGAGCTACCTGCTCAGCACGCGGGGCGGCGGCGGCAGCGACGCCGACAGCCGAACGGCCGAGCAGCGCATGGACCAGCTGGTGGCGGGCGGCAAGCTGGTCATGGAGCCGCTCACCTACATCCGTGGCCGAAGCATTCCCCACCAGTTCATGATCGTGGACGAGGCGCAGAACCTGTCGCCCCACGAGGTGAAGACCATCGTGAGCCGCGTGGGCGAGGGGACCAAGATCGTGCTGGCGGGCGACATTGGCCAGATCGACAACCCCTATCTCGACGCCGCAAGCAACGGCCTGTCGCATCTCATCGAGCGCATGAAGGGCCAGCGGATCGCCGGCCACGTGACCATGAGCAAGACCGAGCGCAGCGAGCTGGCCAGCCTGGCGGCCGACATGCTCTGACGGGCCGGGGGATCAGGATCGGGCGTGGCTGCGACGGGCGTGGGCCAATTCGGCCGCCACGCGCGGGGCCTCGATGGCTGTAGGCGAGAAGCCATCCGCCCCGACCACCTTCCAGAGGTCAGGCACCATGGTGAAGGGCATGCCGCCCACCATGAAGGCCGCATCAGGCGCCTGGCCCTCCTCCTTCACCGTCCGGATGAGGTGGGCCACGCTGCGGATGGCCAGCGGCGTGCCGGCGCTGATGGCGATGACGTCGGCGGGACCGCGGTGTGGCTGGGCGCCGGCCACCGCAGCCACCTCGTGCGAGGGCATGTTGGCGCCCAGGCACTCGACATGCCAGCCCTCCACATCCAGCAGGTCACTGACCATGCGGATGCCCAGCTCGTGCATGTCGCCGCCCGCGCTGCAGGCCACGGCGACCAGCCCATGGGCGGGCTTGCGGCGCGCCAGGCCGCGCAGCCGGGCCATGATGGCCTGCGTGGCGGCGGTGCAGTAGTGCTCGTCGGCGATGCTGGCTTCCTGCATGTGCCACATGCGACCGATCTCGTTCATGGCGGGCGAGATGATCCGCGTCAGGACCTCGCCCAGGGAGGCACCGCCCTCGATCTGCTCGCGAACGATCGCCTCGGCCCGTTCACGATCGCGTTGCAGAAGCTCGAGCAGGTAGATCCGCGCCAGCGTGCCCTCGTCGGCCAGGCGATCGATCTCGCTCGGGGGCGGCAGCACGCGGCCCTGCGACTCGCGGATGGCCGCATCGACCATGGGCTCGGCCCTCGTCACGACGGCCTTGGGCAGATTCTCGCGGAGCACCTGCTTCAGGGCATGCAGGCTTCGCTCCACATCGTGCTCGCCCATCTCGCGGGCCATGAAGGCCGCGCGGCTCCAGCTGGCATGGGACGTGAAGATCAGGGGCCGGTCCGCGGCCATGGCCTCGACGAGGTGGGCCACCCGCGACTGGATCTCGTGCCGCCACATGCGACGGCTCTCGCCGCCGTAGCGCGCTTCCATGCCCGGGTCGTCCAGGTGAACCTGGTCGACCGTCCATTCGGCGACGGCGCGGGCGACGGCCTCGAGGGCCTCGGCGGCTTGAACATGGGCGGGATCCACGAACCCTCATTTCGCCCCGATGCCGGGTCGGATTCAAGCCGGAATTCGCGGGCTTTCCATTCCAGAAGTCGCCGAAAGGGCCGCCGGCGGCCCGGATTCAGCCCCGCAGGCGGTGGCGGGCGGGTTCCTCGGTGGAGGGAATCCGCTCCAGGGTCGCGGCCCGGCCGGTCAGTTCCGCATGCCGCTGCCGGTACTGCAGGACCGTGGTCATGAGGGTGGCATGGCTCCAGGTGAGCGGACTGACCGAGATCTGGGCCCCCGAGTACGGGTCGTACTGCTCGGCCAGCACGCCGCTGCGGGCGGCACGCCAGTGGGTCCATTCCAGGAGGGCCAGGGCCTCGCGGAGTTCGGTCTCGGTGGTGGCCTTGGCGATGAGCCACTGGGCATGCCAGAGGGTGCAGATCACCCACGGGTTGCCAGGCACCTCATGCAGCGCATGACGCTCCACCTGGTGATAGGGGTCCCGCTCGTACCTGGCGATGCCGCCCACCTCGGTGCGCACCCAGAGACGCTCGCGGATGGCCTGCATGTGGCTGACCACGCGAGGATCCGCTGCATCGAGCGCGCCGAAGGCGAACAGGGCGTAGGCCGAGGCGTCGAGCGTGAAGTCGAGCCGGTAGCCGCCGTCCTCCTGCGGCGTGGCGGTGCGCGCGAACAGGCGGCGCTCCGGATCCCACATGTGCCGCAGCATGGCGCCTCGCATGCGTTCGGCGCCTTCGCCAAACTCGGCTGCGCGATCCATGGCGCCCATGTCGCTGGCGAAGTTGCTGGCCGCCTGGAGCGCGCCGATGGTGGCGCACACCGTGAACAGGTGCACCCCGCGACGCTCCTCCCAGAGATCCCAGCTGGGCATGGGCAGCCCCGCGTGATCGCGGTAGCTCAGCATCCAGTTGGCGGTGTCCACGACCAGGGGGTTGTAGAGGCTCTTGATGAACTCCACGTCACGGAAGGCCAGGAAGTGCTTCCGCAGGGCCCATGTGACCAGCGCGGTCTCATCCTGCTGGATGGGCAGCCAGCGACCCTTCTCGGTGAGCCAGGGGTGCCAGGTGCTGGCGAAGGTGCCGGAGGGGTTGTACTTGTGCAGGAAGTAGCCGTCCGGGTGCCGGACGCGCTGGCAGAACCTGAAGAAGTTCCGGCTGAGTTCGCTGTGACCGGCCAGGGTCAGGGCATGCGCCACCAGCGCGCCGTCGCGCGGCCACATGTAGCTGTACGTGTCGCCCGCGAAATGGGTGATGTCGTAGTCGTTGGCCGCGATGATGGCGCCGCCGTTGTCGATCTGCGTGCGCACGATCAGGGCGCTCCGCCGGTGCAGGTCGGCCAGGTGGTCGGGCAGGGGATCGTTGGGGACCGCCTCCTTCTGGCTCCAGAGGCGCCAGTAGGCCTCGGTACGGTCCATCATGCGCTGAGGTGTCTTCAGCCGGACCTTGTCGTTGAGCTGCCGCACCGCGTCGTGGCTGCCGCCCGCGGCGATCCAGTAGGTGCAGGTCTCGCTGCCACCCGCTGGCACCGTCAGGTGGAAGCCCACCGTGCTGTCCACGCTGCCCTGCGCGATCGCGTGGCGGCTGAGCAGGCCGTCCTCGGCATCGCGCCACGTGCCCTCCGCGTCGCCGATGCGCTTCTGCCCGGTGGCCCAGCTGCCAATGCCCCAGCCGCCCGGATGCACGCCGTTGAAGAGGAAGTATCGGTCGTCCTTGTAATGCACGAGGCCTCCGGTCGAGGGATCGAAGGCCACCGTGTCACCCACGGGACTCTCGCCCACCGAGAGATCGGCATGGAAGAACACGCGCACGTCTCGGGCCCGCCCCAGCAGGTCGCACACGGTCACCCGGCGGAAGAAGACGGGGCTGAAGTAGTCCACGGCGTCATGGCAGACCAGTTCCAGGCCCAGTCGCTCGTGCCGCAGTCGCACGTCCGTCACGAGCGAGTCCCGCTTGTACGCCATCTCCCGGGTCCATCCCGAGCTGTCGACCCAGGCGAAATGGCCGTCCACCCACACGCCGAACCGCTGCAGGTGGCCGCAGGTGTGGTTGGGCTGGCCCACGTGCGGCCAGTACAGGTCGCGGATGCGGTAAAGGTCGTCGAAGGCGACCAGCATCTCGCCGTTGCCGATGGGAATGTTGCGTGGCATGCGTTGGGCCCTGTCCCGCCGGCGGGCCGGGACATGCAAGGGATATCGGATTCAGGCGGCCCCTGGTGAAGCGCCGGATCCGCGGATTTTGACCGATGGCGGGGGCGATCAGCCCGGGCAGGGTCCGAACACCAGGCTGGTGTTGTGACCGCCGAAACCGAAGCTGTTGTTGATGGCGTGGCGCACGGCCCGCTGCTGGGGCTGATGGGCCACGAAGTTCAGGTCCATGCCCTCATCCGGGCTGTCCAGGTTGATGGTGGGCGGCATCACCCCTTCCCGGATGGCCAGGATGGTGGCCACGCTCTCGATGCCACCGGCCGCGCCCAGCGCGTGACCCGTGACGCTCTTGGTGCTGCTCATGGCCAGCCGACCCGCGTGCGCCCCGAAGAGACGCTTGACCGCCGTCACCTCGGCCTTGTCGCCCAGCGGCGTGCTGGTGCCGTGGGCATTGATGTAGTCGACATCCTCGATGTTCAGGCCGGCGTCCCGGAGCGCCGCGGACATGCTGCGGAAGGCCCCGCTGCCCTGGTCGTCCGGCGCGGCGATGTGGTACGCGTCGCCGCTGCAGCCATAGCCCAGGACCTCGGCATGGATCCGAGCGCCCCGTCGCCTGGCATGCTCGAGTTCCTCGAGCACGATGACCGCGGCACCCTCGGCCAGCACGAAGCCGTCGCGATCCCGGTCGAAGGGACGGCTGGCGCGTTGCGGATCGTCGTTGCGGGTGCTCAGCGCCTTCATGGCGCTGAAGGCCGAGACCGCCACTGGCCCGATGGCACCCTCGGCGCCGCCGGCGAGCATGACGTCGGCATCGCCGCGCTGGATCATCTGGTAGGCGGCCCCGATGGCGTGCGAACCGGTGGCGCACGCGGTGGCCGTGGCGATGTTCGCGCCCTGAAGGTTGAAGCGGATGCTGGTCTGGCCGGCGCAGGCGTTGACCATGAGGCGGGGGACCACGAAGGGGCTGACCTTGCGAGGTCCGCCCTCGATCAGCCTGGCATGGTTGATCTCGATGGTGTCGATGCCGCCGATGCCGCTCCCGATGGCGACGCCGCGCCGCTCGAAGTCACCGGTCGCGAAGTCGATGCCGCAGTCACGGGCCGCCTCGACCGCTGCACCGAGGCCATACAGGCAGAAGCGGTCCATGCGCTTCGCCTCGCGGCCGTCGACGCCCATGTGCCTCTCGGGGTCGAAGCCCTTCACCTCGCCGCCGAAGCGGGTGGGCCACTCCTCCGAGGTGGGGAAGTTCGTGATGGGGCCGATGCCCGAGCGGCCCTCGAGCAGGCTCCCCCAGAAACTGGGCACATCCAGCCCGACGTCCGTGACGACGCCGAGACCGGTCACCACGACGCGGCGGAGCGTGATGGTCCGTGGCATGGCGAGGCGTCCCGCCTGGGGTCAGGACTTGGCGGCGAGGCCCTTGGAGATCATGTCGACGGCCTGTCCCACGGTCAGGATCTTCTCGGCCTGATCGTCGGGGATCTGGATGTCGAACTCCTCCTCCAG
>JBILWQ010000039.1:0-10229 GCA_044369805.1 Phycisphaerales bacterium | reverse complement strand
GAGCGCCATGACCATCTCGACGGTGTCGAGGCTGTCGGCGTTGAGGTCGTTGGTGAAGCTGGTGTCTCGCGTGATCGTCTCCTTCTCGACGCTCATCTGCTCGGACACGATCTTGATCACCTTGGTTTCGATCTCTTGTTCGGTCACGTCGCTTCTCCTGCGTTGGGGCTCCGGTGGCGAACGCCACCTCGGCCGAGGGGTGAAAGACTATCGGGACTCTACCGGAACCGCCACGCCCGTGCCTGCGGGCGTGGATCGGGCCTCACATGGACATGCCGCCGTCGACCACGATCACCTGGCCGGTGACGTATCCGCCATCCTCGCCGGTGAGCCAGGCCACCGACGCGGCGATGTCGCCCGGGGTGCCGAACCGCTTCAGCGGGATGCTGGGAAGGGCCTGCTCCTTCACCTGCGGGGGCAGCACGGCCGTCATGTCGGTCTCGATGAACCCCGGGGCCACCAGGTTGGCTGTGATGCCCTTGGAACCCAGTTCGCGGGCGATGCTCTTGGTCATGCCGACCAGGCCTGCCTTCGCGGCCGCGTAGTTGACCTGTCCGGCATTGCCCATGAGGCCGCTGACGCTGCCCACGTTCACGATGCGGCCGAAGCGACCCTTCATCATGGGTCGTGCGGCGGCGCGGCAGGCCACGAACGCGCTCTTCAGGTTCACGCGGATCACGGTGTCGAAGTCGTCGTCGCTCATCCGGAGCAGCAGGCCATCCTTGGTGATGCCCGCGTTGTTGACCAGGATGTCCAGACGTCCGTGCCGTTCAGCCACCTGCTCCACCAGGGCTGCCAGCGCGGCGGAATCGCCCACGTCGCAGGCCGCCGCCTCGAATCGCCCGCCCGCCGCCGCGATGGCGGCGCCGGTCTCGGCCAGGTTCTCGGCCGAGCGAGCCACGCCGACGACATGTCGCCCATCGCGGGCGAGCCGTTCGGCGATGGCGCGGCCGATTCCTCGGCTGGCTCCGGTCACGATGGCGATGCGCGTGTCGATGGCAAGTCTCCTTCGCGCCGGATGGTAACGATCCGGTCGGTCTGTGGACTGCAAGGCTGAAGCGGAATCAGCCCGGACCCGCTGGGCCACCCGGTCCACCGGGGCCCTTGGGCGCTGGAACGCTGGGACCTCCAGGCTTCCGCTTGCCGGGGCCCTTGGGCGCGGCGGGCGTGTCGGAGGGGCTGCCGCCGGGCGATTCCTCGCCCTCGCCACCCTCGCCCTCGATGCTGCGATCCTGCTGAGCCAGCTCGACCTTCTCGTCCGGCTGCTGGGCGCGGGCAGTCATGGCACGAAGCGCGTCGTTCCACTGCTTCACGCGCGGCTCCGTCTTGCTGCCCTTGAGCTGCTCCAGGATGCCGGGCGGCTGGGCGACCGCGACGAAGGCCACCTTGCTGTCGTCGGGCAGGTTCCAGAGCTGGGCATCGAAGCGGTCCCCGATGGTGAAGACCGCCAGAGTCACGCAGCCTTCCTGTTCCGACCCGCCCGTGCAGCCCAGCGTCACCCGGTCGATGCTGGCCGTGGCGGCGGCCCATTGGCCGTCCTTGAGCATGAGCTCCAGCGTCTCCTGGTCAGGCTTGGACAGCATGGGACGAAGGCGGTCCGCGTCACCCTTCACCATGGCATCGAAGAAGCGGAGCACCGCCTCCAGTCGCCGGGTGTCGGCGGCGACGTCGCCCATGTTCGGGCGCTCGCTCTCGTCCATCTTCACGCGGCGGTCGATGCCGAGGCGCTTCATGACGTCGGCGACGGACTCGGACGCCACCTCCTCCTTGGGCGGCGGCGGTGGTGGTGGGGCGGCTTCCGCCTGCTCGGCGGACTCGCCGCCTCCGCACGCGGCCAGTGCCAGCACCAGCAGGGCCAGCAGGGTCCGAATGGGATCAGGCCTTCGCACGCTGTGGTTCCTCGACGGTGTCATGGGTGGTCACCTCCGCCGCGCGGTCGATGCGGCGCATCAATCCCTTCAGCACGCTTCCCGGGGCCAGTTCGTGGAGCGACGCGCTCGACTCCAGCCCCGAGGCCTTGCGCCAGGCAAGCATGTCCTGGCAGCACGCGTCCCAGCGTACCGGCTTCACGATCTGGTCCACCAGAAGCCTCTTCAGCGTGTCGGCGTCGTGGCCGTGCGGCTTGCCGGTCACGTTGCTCCACACCGGGCAGCGGGCCTGCCGGAACTCCACATGCTCGAGCGCGCGCGCCATGCCCTCGGCGGCGGGGGCCATGAGCGGGCTGTGGAAGGCACCGGCCACGGCCAGCCTGGTCGCCCGCAGTCCGAAGGTTCCAGCCGCGGTCACCGCACGGTCGCAGGCCTCGGCATGGCCGCTCAGGACGATCTGTCCGGGCGCATTGAAGTTGGCGGACACGAGGACCTGGCCCTGCGCGGCGGCGGCGCACACCTCGTTGGCCTTCGCCTCATCGGCGCCGATCAGGGCCACCATGCCACCCTGGCTGGCCTCGGCCGCGCGCTGCATCAGCCGTCCGCGGGTGGCCACCAGCCGAAGGCCCTCCTCGAAGGTGAACACGCCTGCCAGCGCCAAAGCGGTGTATTCGCCCAGCGAGAGGCCCAGCGCGCCGGCGACGGGGGTCTCGCCACCCTGTTCCGTCATGGCCGCGTGGCAGGCCAGGCCGCACAGGAAGAGCGCCGGCTGGCTCGCGTCGGTGCGGTTGAGACTCTCGACCGGCCCATCGAAGCACAGCGAGCTCAGGCGGACGCCCCCCTCGAGCTCGACCACCTGGTCGGCGTGCGCGAACATGGCCGCCGCGATGGGGCTGGCGTCTCGCCACGAACGGCCCATGCCCACGCTCTGGGCACCCTGTCCGGGACAGAGAATGATGTGCTGAAGACTCATGCGAAGCTCCTGTCTGCGGCCCTGGCCGCCTCGATCAAACGTTCCAGACGCTGCTGGCCCAGGTCATGCCGCCGCCGAAGGCGACCATCATCATGGGCTGTCCAGCGGGGATCTTGCCGGCGCGCCAGAGCTGGTCCAGACAAAGGCCCACGCTGCCGGCACTGCTGTTCCCGAAGCGGTCGATGTTGATGTAGACCTTCTCCGGCGGAAGCCCCACCTTCTCGATGGCGCTCTCGATGATGCGGATGTTGCTCTGGTGGCAGATCACCTGGCTCAGGTCGGCGGGGTTCAGGTGGGTCGCCTTCAGCGCGTCCTCGATGACCTGCCGGAAGCGGCTCACCGCGAACTTGAAGACCTCGCGGCCATTCATGCGCAGGTTGCCCATGCGGATCGGGTTGTCTCGATCGGCCTCGGGGACCTCCTGCAGGCGCCTGGGGATGTACAGCGGGGTCCAGTCGCGGCCGTCGCTGCCCAGCTGCTGGTGAATGCATCCTCGCCGCGGATCCGGGTCGGCCACCAACACGGCGGCGCCGGCGGCGTCGCCGAAAAGGATGCTGACCGACCGCTCCTGGTAGTCGATGATCGTGCTCATGGCGTCCCCGCCGCACACGCCGATCGACCTGAAGCGGCCAGACCGGATCAGCGAGTCCGCCACGTTCATGGCGTAGACGAAGCCGCTGCACGCGGCCACCACGTCGAAGGCGCCGCCCGGGGTCACGCCCAGCTCGCCGGCGATGCGGCAGGCCACGCTCGGGCAGCTCATCTCCTGGGTGCAGGTGCCCACGATGACCAGGTCCAGGTCGCTGCCCTGCATGCCGGCGGCCTCGAGCGCCCGTCGAAGGGCGTCCCGGTTCAGCGTGAAGGTGCCTTCCCTCGAGGGGTCACAGACCCGACGCTCGCGGATGCCGGTGCGCTGCACGATCCACTCGTCGCTGGTCTCCACCATGCGCGAAAGATCGTCGTTGGTCAGGCGTCGTTCCGGCACCGCGCTCCCCGTGCCGGCGATCCGGACGCCCACGGCGCCGGCGGATTGGGTCACGCGTTCACCTCGGAATCGTGCGACACGTGCCGTAGTTCGCCGAGGCGGTGGCTGATGCTGGCGTTCACGCCGCTGACCACGAAGGCTCGCATTCGGAGGACGGCGTTCATGATGGTCCGCGCCTGACTGCTGCCGTGGCTGATCAGGCAGACGCCGTTCACGCCCAGAAGCGGGGCCCCGCCGTACTCGTGATAGTCATGCTTGGCGTAGAGACTCTTGACCACGGGCTCGAGGCGAGCCGCCAGTTCCGGGTCCACCGCAAGCACCTCGCGGGCGAGCGCCCTGAAGATCCCGCTGCTGAGCCCCTCGGCCAGCTTGATCATGACGTTGCCCACCACGCCGTCGGTGATGACCACGTCCGCCTCGCCGTCGAACACGCCGCGGCCCTCGACGAAGCCCGTGAAGTTCAGGCCCTCGGCGCTGCGGAGCATGTCACGGGCCACCCGCATGTCGTCGGTGCCCTTCTGCTCCTCGCCGCCCACGTTCATGATGGCCACGCGGGGCTGCTTGATGCCCACGATGGCGCGGGCGTAGGCCTCGCCCATGACGCCATATTGCGCCAGGTGGGCAGGGCGGGGCTCGATGTTGGCACCGACGTCGATCAGCACCACCGGGCCGGCGAAGGTGGGCACGGTCACCGCGATGCCCGGACGGATCACGTTGGGCAGCCGCCGCATGTGCATCTGGGCGGCCCCGACCATGGCGCCCGTGTTGCCGGCGCTGACGATGGCGTCCAGCCGGTTGTCCGCCTTGGGGCCGGCGTGACGGGCCATGACCACCAGGCTGGCGTCCTTCTTGGAGCGGATGGCGTCCACCGGCGGGTCATCCATGCCGATGACCTCGGTGGTCGCGACGATCTCGATGCGCTTGTCGGAAATGCCGCGCTCGCTGAGCGTCTCCTCGATCACCCGCCGGTCGCCGTACAGCACCAGCTGGTCCTCGGGAGGAAGCTTGGGGAGCGCCTGCAGACAGCCCTTGAGGATTTCGTCAGGGGCGTTGTCGCCGCCCATGACGTCCACGCCCAGTCGCATGGATCACTGACCTGCGCGGGTCGTCTTCACCTGAAGACCGGGGCGGACATAGCCGCAGCCGGAGCAGGCGGTGTGGGGACGCTTGGAGGTGCCGCAGTTCGGGCAGAGCACGGTGTGCGAAGCCTTGAGCGCGTGGTGCGAGCGGCGACGGCGGGTGCGACCTGGAGACTGGCGGAAGGCTGGTGTCATGGCGTCCTCTGCTTGCCCGGAGGTCTTTGGCCTCAGGGGAACCCCGCAAGGTAGCCAAAACCGGGTTGATGTCAAGATGACGAAGTGTCTAATAACCACCAAGAGCCATGTCCGGATGCGTGGCTCGGCAGCCAGTGGGTCCCAACCTGATCCGTAGACTCGCGCCGATGTCCCGCTACGAGTTGTTCACCGATGGCGCCTGCTCCGGCAACCCGGGGCCCGGGGGCTGGGCCTTCGTCCTTCGCGGACCGGGCATCGAGGGCGACCTTGAGCGGAGCGGGGGGGAGCCGGACACCACCAACAACCGGATGGAGATGCTGGCCGTGATCCGGGGCCTCGAGTCGATACCGGCCCCGGCCACGGTTCGGCTCGTCTCCGACAGCGAATATGTGGTGAAGGGCCTGAAGGAATGGCTGGACGGATGGAAGGCCCGCGGATGGCGGACGGCCGCGAAGAAGCCGGTGAAGAACGACGATCTCTGGAAGCGGCTGGATGCCCTTCGGCAGACCCATCGGCTGGCCCCGGAGTGGATCCGGGGTCACAACGAGCACCCCGAAAACACGCGTTGCGACGCCCTGGCGGTTGCGGCCATTCAGGCGATTCGGGTCGGCTGAGGCGTTTGAGACCCCATTTCCGGCCCAAATCCGGGATGTGAGTCCGTCACTCGCACGGGCGGACGCCTTGCGGATGGGGGCCGGGTTCCGCTAGACTCGCCGATCCGGCCCTGAGGGGCCACTTTCACCTGCACCAGGACTCCGCATGCCCACGATCAACCAGCTCGTTCGCCACCCCCGCCGCGACAAGCCCGCCAAGAGCAAGGTCAAGGACCTGGCCCGGTGCCCGCAGAAGCGCGGCGTCTGCCTGCAGGTGAAGACGGTCACCCCGAAGAAGCCCAACTCGGCGCTTCGCAAGGTGTGCCGCGTGCGATTGAGCAACGGCAAGGAAGTCACCGCCTACATCGGCGGCGAGGGCCACAACCTGCAGGAGCACAGCATCGTGCTCGTGCGCGGCGGCCGCGTTCGCGACCTGCCCGGCGTGCGCTACCACGTCGTTCGCGGCACCCTGGACTGCCTGGGCGTGGATGGCCGCAAGAAGGGCCGCTCGCTCTACGGCGTGAAGAAGAAGGCCGCCGCGGCTGCGAAGAAGAAGTGACCTGAGGACACTGACCGCACCCCAACAGACTTCGGCAAGTAATCGCGGGCTTCGACCTCCGGGCATGTTGCCCGACCCGCGGTGAACGAGAGATTCCACCGGGAATCGCCGAGCCACAAGGAGGACCGCCATGGGCGGACGTATCACGCACAGCGAGAAGCAGCTTCAGCCCGATCCCCGCTACCAGGACACCACGGTGGCGAAGTTCATCAACTGCCTGATGTACGACGGCAAGAAGGCCACCGCGCAGAAGGTGGTCTACTCCGCCTTTGAGGCGATCCAGGCCAAGCTGGACAAGGAGAAGCCCGAGAACATGCCGCGCACGGCCATCGAGGTCTTCCAGAAGGCCCTCGAGAACGTGAAGCCGGTGGTCGAGGTGCGCTCCAAGCGGGTCGGTGGCGCCAACTACCAGGTGCCCATGCAGCTGAACCGCCGTCGCCAGCAGAGCCTGACGTTCCGCTGGATCCTGGAAGCCACCCGCGAGGAGAAGGGCAAGCCCATGCACCTGAAGCTGGCCGGCGAGCTCTACAGCGCCGCCAAGGGCGAGGGCAAGGCGATCCAGACCAAGGAGAACACCCACCGCATGGCCGACGCCAACAAGGCGTTTGCGCACTTCGCGTGGTGATTCCCGCGGACTGAACCAGTTCACGAACGATCGTCGCCCGCGGCAACCGCCGCGGGCGCTTTCGTTTTAGCATCGGGCCATGGCCACCCCATCCAACGGCATCGGATCGATGATCGCCTCGGGCCTCCGCATGGCGATCGGCTACGGCGAGAAGCTCTGTGCGGACATTCCCGAGGCGAAGTTCGGGCACATGCCCAGCACCGGCATGAACTCGGCGCTCTTCAACATGGGGCACCTGGCCATCTATCCCGAGCGCATCCTGGGCATGATGGGCCGGCAGGACCTGGCGGTGCCGCTCGAGGCGGGCTGGGAGGAACTCTTCAAGAACGGCGCGCCCTGCGTGGAGCAGGATGGCCGGTACCCCGGCAAGGATGCGATCCTGAAGCGGTTCGTGCAGCGGCACCAGGCGGTGGCCGATGCGCTGCCCTCGGTCAGCGACGAGCATTTCCGCGCCGCCAACCCCATGGGAGGCCGCATGGCGGAGATGCTGCCCACGGGGGGTGCCGCGGTCATGTTCCTGTGCGGAAGCCACTTGCAGATGCATCTAGGGCAGGTGAGTGCCTGGCGCCGAGCCATGGGCATGGGAAGCGCGATGTGAGGCACGCGGCGTGAGCGGACTCCTGCTCGCGCTTGACCAGGGGACCACCAGCTCCCGTGCGGTGGTGGTGGATGCCACCGGCCGCTTCCTGGGAGTGGCGCAGCGAGAATTGCCGCAGCATTTTCCGCAGCCGGGCTGGGTGGAGCACGATCCCGAGGACATCTGGCGCACGCAGCGAGAGACGGCGGTTTCGGCGATCAAGGCCGCGGGCGTGCGGGCCGCGGACATCGCCGCCGTTGGCATCACGAACCAGCGAGAGACCGTGATGGTCTGGGAGCGATCGACGGGCCGCCCCATCGCGCCGGCCATCGTCTGGCAGGATCGGCGGACGGCGGAGGTGACCGCGAGGCTGCGGGCGGAGGGTCATGAGGCGCGAGTGAGCGAAGTCACCGGCCTGCTGCTTGATCCATACTTCAGTGCCACGAAGATCGCGTGGCTGCTCGACCAGGTGCCCGGTGCTCGGGCCAGGGCCGAGCGAGGCGAACTGGCGGCAGGCACGGTCGACACCTGGTTGCTGTGGAGGTTGACGGACGGCGCCGTGCATGCCACCGACGTGACGAATGCGAGCCGGACCTCCCTCATGGACCTTCGCGCGCTCGACTGGCATTCGGGCATGCTGGAACTCTTCCGTGTGCCGCGGGTCATGCTTCCCGCCATCCGTGCCTGCGATGCCGATTTCGGCGTCGTGGCGGCTGCGCATCTGGGCGCGGCCGTGCCGATCCGCGCGGTTCTCGGTGACCAGCAGGCGGCACTCCACGGACAGCGATGCGACCGAGCAGGCATGGCGAAGAGCACCTTCGGCACGGGCTGCTTCCTGCTGATGCAGGTGGGCGAGCGGGTGCCGGTCAGCCGCCATCGGCTGCTGTCCACGGTGGCGTGGCGGCGTGGAGCGGCCAGGCCCCTGTATGCCCTCGAGGGAAGCGTCTTCGTGGGCGGCAGCGCCGTGCAGTGGCTGCGCGACGGATTGGGGATCATCCGCACGGCCGCCGAGGTGAACGAGCTGGCGGGCAGCGTTCCCGATGCCGGTGGCGTGGTCATGGTGCCGGCCTTCACCGGACTCGGGGCGCCGCACTGGGATCCGTGTGCCCGCGGCACCATCCTGGGCCTGACCCGAGGCAGCACGGCGGCGCACCTGGCCCGCGCCACGCTCGAGGGCGTGGCGCATCAGGTGGCGGATCTGGTTCAGGCCATGCAGGCCGACGCGGGTTGCCCGCTCGACGCGCTGCGCGTGGATGGTGGAGCGAGCGCCAGCGATCTGCTGATGCAGATGCAGGCCGACCTGCTGGGCACCCGGCTGGAGCGGCCGGCCGTGCTCGAGAGCACGGCCATGGGCGTGGCCTTCATGGCCGGCTTGGCGGTGGGCGTGTGGAAGGACGAGCGGGAACTGGAAGGACTGCACCGGTCCGAGCGGTCCTTCGAGCCGAGCATGCGTGCAGCGGACCGGACCGCGGCGAGGGCCCGGTGGGCCATCGCGATCGAGCGAGCGCGGTCCTGGGCAACCGAAGGAGCATGAGCATGGACCTGGAACCACGGGCGATCGAACTTCTGCGACAGGCACGGGATGCGGGTCGAGCGGCACGGGTCCGGAGGCTGGAGCGGCTGGCCACCGGTGACTTCGACATGCTGGTGATCGGCGGCGGCGCCACCGGACTGGGCGTGGCCGTGGATGCGGCCAGCCGCGGCTTCCGGACCGCCGTGGTGGAGGCGATCGACTGGGCCGCATGCACCAGCAGCCGGAGCACCAAGCTTGTGCATGGCGGCGTGCGCTACCTGGAGCAGATGGACTTCGGCCTGGTGCGCGAGGCGCTGCATGAGCGGGGCCTGCTGCACCGCAACGCGCCGCACCTGGTGCATCCGCTGCCCTTCGTGGTGCCCAGCTTCCGCTGGTGGGAAGGGCCCTTCTACGGCACCGGACTGAAGCTCTACGACGCGCTTGCAGGCAGCCTGAATCTGCGTGCAAGCCGCTTCCTCTCGCGGGCCGAGGTGGTGCACCGGATCCCGAACGTCCACCAGGATGGCTTGCGAGGCGGGGTGGAGTACTTCGACGGCCAGTTCGATGACGCCCGAATGGCGATCAGCCTTCTGCGGACCGCGGAGGCGCATGACGCGGTGGCGGTGAACGGCGTGCGGGTGACCGGTCTGACGATGGATGGCGGGCGCGTGCGCGGTGCCCGGATGCGAAGCGACGAGGGACGTGAGCTGGCGGTGACCGCCCGCGTGGTGGTGAACTGCACGGGCATCTTCGCGGATGCGATTCGGTCCATGGACGGATCGGGTGCCGCGCCGATGATCGAACCGGCGCAGGGCGTGCATGTGGTGCTGGATCGCTCGTTCCAGCCCAGCGACACGGCGATCATGGTGCCGCACACGGACGATGGCCGCGTGCTCTTCGTGATCCCCTGGCATGGTCACACGCTTGTGGGCACCACCGACACCCCAATGCCCCGGGCGGAGGCCGATCCGCGGCCCACGGAGGCGGAGATCGGCTTCATCCTCTCCAACGCAGGTCGCTACCTGCAGCGAGTGCCTCAGCGATCGGACGTTCTGGCGGCTTTCGCTGGCATGCGCCCGCTGGTGCACCCGGGTGGCAGCGATGGCATGGCCAGCAAGAAGGTGAGCCGCGAGCATGTCGTTCAGGTGGCGGGGAGTGGCCTGGTGAGCGTGATGGGGGGCAAGTGGACCACCTACCGCCGCATGGCGCAGGATGGTGTGGACAGGGCCATCGAGGTGGGTGGGCTGGAGACCCGCGCATGC
>JBILWQ010000090.1:0-7233 GCA_044369805.1 Phycisphaerales bacterium | reverse complement strand
CCTGCAGGTTCATCCAGAATTCCGCAGTGATCTTGAAGTAGGCGGCCAGGCGCAGCGCCGTGTCGGCGCTGAACGCCCTGGTTCCCTGCACGAGGCGGCCGACTCGATCGGCAGGCATGCCGGTGTCCTTGGCGAGGCGGTACATCGAGATGCCGAGTGGGACGAGGAACTCCTCGCGGAGGATCTCTCCGGGATGGACGGGACGATGGCGGGCGACATGGGTGCTTGGCATGGTGGACCTCAATCAGTGGTAGTCGATGATTCGGACATCCGAGGCATTACCTTCGGACCAGCGGACGATGATTCGCCACTGGTCGTTCACGCGGATTGAGTGGGAACCTCGCAGGTTGCCCCGCAAGGCTTCCAGCCGGTTGCCGGGCGGGACGCGAAGGTCCTCGATGCGGGCGGCCGCGTCGAGTATCACGAGCTTGCGGAGGGCGGCACGCTGCACTGACAGGGGTGTTCTTCATGGCCCTGATGCTGATAGGCATGCCGTTCTGGGCAGCTGCCATCAGCGAAGCCCAGGAGACGAAGCCACCGGAGTCCCGAGGCAATTACACGTGAACGGAAGGCGATATGTCCGCGGCATGTCACCACGCACCTCAACCGTGCACGCGTCCGAGGTTGTCCGCCATCACGATTACGGCATCGCGGAGGGCCGCGTCGGGCCCAACCTCCTGGCAGTTCCATCCTCGGGCGGCACGGCCAGCAGTGAACGGAGAACGCCTTGGTCCCCGGCTCCGCGCATCCCCTGCGCCGCCGAGCCACATGCGCCACGGCGCCCACCATTTCCCGCATCCGGGCCAACAGCACCACGGGCTGGGTCGAGCCCCGGTGCACTAGCATTCGCCCCATGCACGACTTCCAGCGGCAGTTCATCGACTTCATGGTGTCCTGTGGTGTGCTGACCTTCGGCGACTTCACCACCAAGAGCGGGCGCAAGACCCCCTACTTCGTGAACACCGGCAAGTACCGTTCGGGCACGCAGCTTGCGCGGCTGGGCCGCGCCTACGCGGACACGATCGATCGCGCGTTCCCGGAGGGCTTCGATTGCCTGTTCGGACCGGCGTACAAGGGCATTCCGCTGGTGGTGGCGGTCGCCATGGCTTTCGCCGAGCGCGGCCGCAACGTGGAGTTCTGCTTCAACCGCAAGGAGGCCAAGGACCACGGCGAGGGCGGCATGCTGGTGGGCCGACCGCTGCGCGATGGCGATCGCGTGCTGATCGTGGAGGACGTGACAACCGCGGGCACCTCGATCCGCGAGACGGTGCCGCTGCTGCGCGCGGCGGCGAAGGTGCGGCTGGCTGGGCTGGTGGTGTCGGTCGATCGCCAGGAACGCGCGAGCGAGGCATCGCAGCGCACGGCACTGGCCGAGGTGGGCGCGGAATTCGGCATGCCCACGGCCGCCATCGTGACCATCGATGAGGTGGTGACGCACATGGGCGATCGGCTCACGCCGGCGGATCGGGAGCGGATTGCGGCGTATCGGGCACGGTATGGCGTTCCAACAGAAGCCCTGACCCGCCACCCCTAGCCGGGCCACGCGATCGAATATGCCGCATCGCTGCAGGCGCTCTTTGTGATGCTTGCCGAAACGCTCATGGCGATCGTGCCAGCGGTGTTCGGCCGCCTCTCGCTGCCCACTTCCATGGCCAAGATGGTGGCCGGCATCCTGGCTGCGGCGCACCAACGTCACGAGGCAGGCCCCCGTCAGGACGTTTGCGCCATCATCGTCCCTGGGCACCGTGTCTCAGGATCGCCTCGAGCTGCTCGGGCGGGATGGGTCGCGAGAAGAGGAATCCCTGCATGGAATCGCAGTGGGCCGCCCTGAGCAGATGCGCCTGGGCCTCCGTCTCCACGCCCTCGGCGACCACCTTCAGGCCCAGCTTGTGGGCCATGACGATGATGGCCTCGCACAGGGTTGCATTGCTCTCGCTGGTTCCGAGCGACGCCACGAAGGCCTGATCGATCTTGAGCAGGTCCACATCGAAGCGATGCAGGTAGGCCAGGGATGAGTACCCCGTGCCGAAGTCGTCCACCGCGATGCCAAGGCCCGCCCGGCGAAGCGCACCGAGCGCGCCGGTGACGTCGCTGTCCGCGTGGAGCAGCAGGCCCTCCGTGATCTCCAGGATCAGGGCGTGTTCCGCGAGGGCGGGATCTTCCACCCGGGCCACCCAGGACTCGCGCGAGGCGGCGGCTTCGGGCCGGAACTGCACGGGGGAGACATTCACGGTCACCTGGAATCCAGGCACCATGGCCCGCCAGCGAGCCGACAAACGGGCAGCCTGATGGAACACCCAGTCTCCGATCGGAACGATGAGCCCGGTCTCCTCGGCGATCGGGATGAAATCCTCCGGAGGCACCAGCCCGCGAACGGGATGATCCCAGCGGACAAGGGCCTCGGCCTTGTGGATCAGTCCCGTTGACACATCAATGATCGGCTGGAAGTTGAGATGGAACGACGACTCGGCCACCGCCTTCCGCAGATCCTCCACCATGCGGAGTCGTTCCTGCGCAGCCGTCTGCAGCCCCTGCGTGAAGTGGCTGAAGCGGTTTCGACCCTGCCGCTTGGCCACGTACATGGCCTGGTCGGCGCTCTTGAGCAGGTCCTCAACCTCACGGGCATCCTGCGGATAGAGCGTGATCCCCACGCTGGCTGAGATGTAGCCGACAGCTTCGCCCAGCTGGAACGGCTCGGCAAGCCGCTCGATGATCTTGGAGGCAACCTTCTCGGCCTGCCTGGCATCCGACAGACGCGTGAGCAGCACGATGAACTCGTCGCCACCCAGTCGGGCGATCGTGTCGGTCTCGCGCGTGCAGGCACTGATGCGACCTGCCGCCTCCACGAGAAGGTTGTCGCCGACCAGGTGACCGAGCGTGTCGTTGATCTCCTTGAAATGATCCAGATCGATCAGCAGCACGCCCAGGGAGCACCGCGATCGGTCCGCGTGGCGGATCTCGTTCTCCAGCCTCTCTCGCAGCATGCGGCGATTCAGCAGCCCCGTGAGCATGTCGAGGTTGGCCTGCTTCCAGATCAGCTCATCGGCCTGCTTCTTCTCCGTGATGTCCGAGAAGAGCATCACGTAACCCTGCACGGATCCCTCGGCACCCGCGAGCTGGTTGACCACCATCGACTTGGTGTGGGGCTCGCCGCTGCGGCGCCGGTCGAGCACCTCGCCGTGCCAGTGACCGGTGCGGCCCACCGTTTCCCGCATCCGCTCGTAGAAGGCCCGATCCTGCTGGCCCGAATTGAGGAATTCCGGCGTGTGTCCCTGGATCTCCTCCAGACCGTATCCCGTGATGCGCTCCCCTGCGGGATTGATGTCGACGATCCGCCACTGCGCGTCCGTGACCAGCATGCCCTCTGCCGTGCTCTGGTACACCAGGGCCGCAAGCCGCGTCTGCTCCTCGAGACGGCGACGATCGGTCACGTCACGTCCGATCCCACCGAAGATCGCCGCCGGGAAGCTCGATCCACTGCTGCCGGAGGTCGGGCACGCCGGACTTGAGAACCTCGCGCTCGATCGCCGTGATCTCATGGGCCACCTCGCCCGGCAGCACGTCGTGCACGGTGCGACCGACGACCTGATCCTCTCGCAGACCGAGCATGCGTTCGAAGGCGGGATTGCAGCCACGGTAGATGCCCTGCCCCGACTTCACGAAGAGCAGGTCCGGCACGGCATTGGTGAAGCTTCGGAAGATCGACTGCTCCGTCTCGGAACGCTCGCGGAGGCGGGCGTAGAGTTCCTCCAGTTCCGCCGAGCTCACGGCGAGCGCATTCTCGAGCAGACCGCGATCGCGCTCCACTTCACGGTAGTAGTCGCTGACCAACGACAGCAGCGCCGTCAGGCGCGCATCCGGCACGAAGTCGGATCCCAGCGTGCGCCGAATCTGGCGAGTCAGCAGGCGATGGTGCGGATCAGACAGTCGCCCACTCCTGCAGCGTGGTCATGCACATGGTCTGGTTGTGCAGGTCGCAGACGTGCGCGGAACCGAGCGGTCCCAGTTCGCCGTAGGAGTAGAAGCCGTAGAACCGGACGGATTCGCCCAACGACCGCTGGGCAGCCTCCAGTTCCTCCTCGGCCATCTGGCCCAGAACGATGCGCCGCCCGAGGCAGTTGAAGATCAGGCACAGCGCCTCGCCCTTGCCCTCGGTCTTCACGTGGGCCGAGGCCTGCTCGGCACTGGCGATCAGCTGATCCAGGTTGGTCCGCATGAGCCTGCAGGTGCTGCCCTGCGGCACCTCACCGGCGAAGGTCAGGCTCTGGGCCGCCTCGTCCACCGCGAGCAGCGTGCGGGTGAGCGTGTGGCCGGTCTCGCGGGTGGTGATGCTGAGCGGGAACCGCATGCCGCTGGCGGGCAGGCTGCTGGAGAGATCACCCAGGTACCGCTTGTAGAGGCCCAGCGCTGGCTGGCCGTCGATCTCGTGCACGACCTTGCCCTCGGAACGGGTCACCACGCGTTCAGCGCCGAACTCGGACCAGCCGGTGCAGAAGGTGTTCCGCACCCGGATGTCCCCGTAGAGGCCGAGAAGCGCCACCGTGTTCTGCCGGGCCGGGCCATCAGCCATCACCCATGTGGACTCGAAGCGGTCCGCATCACCGGCCAGGCCTCCCGTCACGGTGACGCCACAGGCGTTCAGGCCCTCGGCCAACTGCGTTGCATTCACGGACAGGCCGTCGCAGAGCGCGATCACGTGGCGAAGGTCCGGCGCCCTCAACTGCGCGGCCAGTTCGTGGGCGCGCTGCACGACATCGTCACCGGCCTGCATCTGGGCGGAAACCAGCTTCACGGAGGCGCGATCGAACTTCAGGGCCATGGCCAGCACGTCACCATCGCTGATCTCTCCCCCGAGCAGGTTGCCCGAGGAGGAGCAGCCGATGATGCGGGCCGACGGAAAGCGCTGCCGAAGTTCCTGGAAGCATGCCTCGGTGCGGAAATGGATGTGCTCGCCGAAGACGATGAGAACCTGCGGATCCTTGAACTCGCTGCTGCCAACCCACCCGGAACCTGGCGTCCAACGCAACGTGGAGGTTCGCATCGATGAAGTGTAACTCGCCCCATGCGGATCCCGAAATTCGGCGCCGCTCCCCGGCGCGATCCGGCCGCGGCAAGCGAGTGCCCTTGATCGCGGACGGATCGATCGATACGCGCAGGAGACGGGCTGGCAGATCCTCGACTGCCGCTGGCGTCTTCTGGGTCCAGGCTGGTTCGGCAGCCGCAACGAGCGGATCTACCGGCTCAGTTACCGGGATGCCGAGGGCCGAACGCACGATGCCTTCGCCAAGACTTCGGCGCTGGCTGGCGTCTACCTGACCGAGGATCGCGTCACGGACGGTTCGGCGGGCTGAATCGCTCGGCCGCCCGGCGGGGCTGCGGCAGCCTGTTCCACACGCGGGCGACCGTCCAGCCCATGGCGAATCCGACGGCAGCCGTCACCACCACGAGCATGACGGCCGTACCCGCGGCGAACGACGTGACGGTGTACGACGGCTCGACGAAGTTGATGCGGAACAGGAAGTCCAGGAGTGGCTGCGCCCAGCCCACCGCCACCAGAAAGGACCAGAGAACGTGCGAGCCCCCGAGCACGATGCCCAAGGAAAGCCCCGCTCGCACCGGATGCACGACCGGCGGAGCGACGGTTGCCTCACGACGGGCCACGGGGATGGATTCCGACGGATGTGGAATGGTGCTCATGAAGGGCACCATGCCATGCATGCGGTATCGCGGGGACGAACGGTCTCATCCAGGTACCAGGCCTCGCGGACGCGCGGGTGCCGAAGGCTGGCAGGCTCGCGTTCACGCGGGCGGAAGGCGTTCGATCCGGACCCCGCTCACGCCACGTCGAAACGGTCCAGCATCATGACCTTGTGCCATGCCGCCACGAAGTCGTGCACGAACTTCTCCTTCGCGTCATCGGCGGCGTAGACCTCGGCCAGCGCCCGCAACTGCGAGTTCGAGCCGAACACCAGGTCCACGCGACTGGCGGTGAAGCGGGCCTGCCCGTTCGCGCGATCGCGGCCGTTGAACAGTTCCTCGTCGCTGCTGGCAGATGTCCATTCGATGCCGATATCGAGCACATTCACGAAGAAGTCGTTCGTGAGGCGGCCGGGAGTCCTGGTGAACACACCCACACTGGAGCCATCGAAGTTGGCGCCAAGCACCCGCAGGCCACCCACCAGCACCGTCATCTCGGGGGCGGTCAGCGTGAGCAGGTCGGCCTTGTCGACCAGCAGGTGTTCGGCGCGCGTGGGCATGCCGTGCGCCAGGTAGTTGCGGAAGCCGTCCGCCACGGGCTGCAGCACCTTGAAGCTTTCGGCGTCGGTCTGCTCGGCCGTGGCATCGGTGCGACCCGGCGTGAAAGGCACGGTCACGGGAACGCCGGCATCCTTCGCGGCCTTCTCGACCGCCGCACAACCTGCCAGCACGATCAGGTCGGCCATGGAGACCTGCTTCCCTCCGCCGGCGGCGTTGAATTCCTTCTGGATGCCCTCGAGGGCCCTGAGCACGATGGCCAGGCCCGCGGGGTTGTTCACCGCCCAGTCCTTCTGCGGAGCCAGGCGGAGGCGGGCACCATTGGCGCCACCACGCTTGTCCGTGCCGCGGAAGGTGCTGGCCGAGGCCCACGCCGTGGTGACGAGCTGCGACACGCTCGGGCCACTCGCGAGCACCTTCGCCTTCAGCGAGGCGATGTCCTGCGCGTTGATCGGCTCGCCCTTGGCGGCAGGCACCGGATCCTGCCAGATCAGGTCTTCCTTCGGAACCAGCGAACCCAGATACCGTGACTTCGGGCCCATGTCGCGGTGCGTCAACTTGAACCAGGCCCGCGCAAAGGCGTCGGCGAACGCCGCCGGATCCTTGTGGAAGCGTCGGGAGACCTTCTCGTATGCCGGATCCATGCGGAGCGAAAGGTCGGTGGTGAGCATGACCGGTGCATGGCGCTTGCTCGGGTCGTGCGCATCGGGCACCAGAGTGGCCGCGGCTGGATCGGTGGGAATCCACTGGTGCGCGCCCGCGGGGCTCTTCGTGAGCTTCCACTCGTACTTGAAGAGCAGGTCGAAATAGCCGTTGCTCCACCTGGTGGGCGTGGTGGTCCACGCGCCTTCCAGGCCACTGGTGATGGTGGCGGCGCCGTTGCCCGAGCCGAAGCTGTTCTTCCAGCCCAGGCCCATCTCCTGCAGCGCCGAACCCTCGGGCTCGCGGCCCACGAACTTGCTCGGGTCGGCCGCGCCA
>JBILWQ010000002.1:0-23506 GCA_044369805.1 Phycisphaerales bacterium | reverse complement strand
CCCTCGCGCACGGGAATGGGTGCCCGCTGCAGGCCGCGCATGACCGCCTCGCTGGTGGCAGGCACGCCGCGGGCGATCTCCGCAAGTTGCCCAGCGTGGCCGAAGCCCGACTGCAGCATCTGCTCGGGGTACTTCACGCTCCACCACGGGGGGCTCGCCTGCATGCTCTCGGGCAGCGGCTTGCCCCACAGTTCGCCGTTGATCCAGTTGGCCAGGCGCCCGAAACCCAGGCCCGGGCAGGCGCTGAAGCTGGCCATATCCATCACGTGACCGACCGGCACCGCGTTGTTGCGGGCCCACCACCAGCACGCCACCAGCACACCCAGAATGCCGCCGTGGCTGCTCATGCCGCCCTTGTGGATGAACAGCAGTCCCCAGAAGGGGAACTCGCCGGTGAAGGTCCACAGCAGGTGCGTGTCGTAGAAGAGCACATGACCCACGCGGCCACCGATCAGCACGCCGCCGATGAGCCACGTCAGGAAGTCACCCACCTGCGCCTCGCTCATGGGCGTGCGCTTCGCGCGGCTCATCCACTTCATGATGAGCCACGCCGCCACGAAGCCCGCCGCGTAGCTGATGCCGTACCACCGCACGCCGAAACCGCCGCCCAGACGCAGGGCCATGGGATCCAGCGTGTGCAGCAGGCTGTCGGCCAGAAGGGCCATGCGCTCAGCCGCGCGCCCACGCCGCGGGCACGGTGCCGTGGCTGGCCATGATCCGGCTGCGGATGCCGCCGCGACCCTTCCAGTCGGTCACGATCTGCAGCCAGCGGGGGCTCATGGCCCTGGCCAGGTCATCGCGGATGCGGTTGGTGACCGCCTCGTAGAAGATCCCCTCGTTGCGGAAGCTCTGGTAGTAGAGCTTCAGGCTCTTCAGTTCCACGCACACGGCCGCGGGTTCGTAGCGCAGCGTCACGTTGCCGAAGTCCGGATGCCCGGTCTTGGGGCACACGCTCGTGAACTCCTCGCTGACGTGCTCGATCAGGAAGGGTGCGTCGCTGGGGGCGTCGAAGAACTCGAGAAGGTCCGCCTTGGGCATGGAGCGAAGGCTAATGCACGGTCAGGGCCGTTGCTCCGGCGTCAGGGCGCGATCGTGACCGTGGAGTTGGGCTCGGTCATGAGCTCGTACACCACCTCCACGTCGCCCGGACGCATGCGCACGCAGCCCATGCTGCGCTGCTGACCGATCGAGTCCAGATCCACCGTGCCGTGGATGCCGTAGCCCTCGAAGCTCTTGTTGTGCGGCTCGATGCCCTTGAGGCCGATCCATCGCTCGCCGATGGGGTTCTTGGGATCGTTCGCCGCGAAGAACTCGCCGGTGCGCGGGTTCCGCCACTCGGGATCGATCAGCTTGCTCCGCGGCCGCACCATGAAGGTCCCGGTGGGTGTGCTGTTGAGTTCTCCCAGACCGATGGGATAGCTGGCCACCATCACGCGATCCGCGCCATCGCCCATGAAGATGTTCAGCCGGTACTCGGCCTTGCGCACCTCGCCATGAAAGGCGCCGCGCGGCAGCTTCAGGCTCTGGCCCACGCGGAGGCCATTGGGGTTGGCGATGCCGTTCACGCGCTGCAGGAAGCGCCAGTCGCAATCCAGCTTCTCGGCCTTGGCGATCTTGGCCAGCGAATCGCCGGGCTGCACCTTGTAGGTGATGGAGTAGGGATCGTTGCCGAGCGTGCGGTTGCTGAAGAGCAGCACCCCGTTGATGCGGTTGATGGCGTCGTAGCCGCGCATGCGATCCACGGTGGAGAGCGCCGATCCCTCCAGCAGTCGCGTGAGAGCCACGCGCGCCCGCACCGGATCCGCCTCGGCCTGCGCCAGCGCCGCATCGAGCGACGATCGGCTGCTGCCGGTATCCGGAATGGGTGCGGTCGAGCCGGTGGGCGCTAGTGCCGCCTCGCCCTGACCGGCGCCGATGATGCCGCTCGAGGGTGTCTGCACGGTCTCGGTGGCCGCGGGGGCCTTGGGCTCGGCCTGCGAAGCGGGGGCATCGGGGGCAGCGGGTTCCGGTGCGGCGGCTGCAGCTGGCGCGGCGGGTGCCGACTCGGTGGCCACATCGTTCACCACCACGACCGTCTGGGGCTTGGTCGGGGCGGTGGTCGCCGCAGATTCGCTCTTCACCACTTCGGGCGCCGACGTTCCGCTTCCCAGCCATGCGCTGACGCCCCACCAGCCCAGCGCGATCACGATCAGCGCAGCCACCGGCACGGCAAGGCGGGCGGCGAGCGATCGACGACCTCCCACGTTGGTGTTGAAACGACCACGAGGGCTGAGTCGGGGGCTCTGGCTGGCAAGGACCATGGGGCTTCTCCGTTTGGGGCGTGACCAACGCGAAGATTAGATCGGCCGGGCCGGCTGTGCAGCCACCACATCACCCGGCATGGCCAACCACTCGACCGGCCGGTCGGCGGCCTGCACCGGCACCTGCTCCACCCGTTGAGCCCGGAAGCACACGCCCACCGATGCCGCCCGCGCGGGCAGCCCGGCCAGGAAGCGGTCGTAGAAACCGCCGCCCCGGCCCAGACGTCGGCCGGCGGGATCGAAGGCCACGCCAGGGACCAGCACCACGTCGAGTTGCTCGAGCGGAACGGGTTCCCTGACCCGTGGCACGGCGATCCCCATGGCGTCGGTCTCCAGCTCCGAGGGCTCCACCGAGTGCAGACGGCAGGGGCGCAGGGTGCCATCAGGCAGCGACTCAGGCACCGCGACCAGCACCCCCGCGCGGATCGCCTCGGCGAGCAGTGGTCGAAGGTCCACCTCGCTTGGCAGGGGAAGGAAGGCCAGCACGCAGCGAGCCGCCACCCATCGAGGCCAGTGCCGCAGGGCCAGCCGGATGGCGATGGCTTCCTCCGCCCGGGAGCCTGGATCCATGGCCCGCAGGGCCTCGCGGACGCTCGATCGGAGCCGTGCCTTGTCCTGGTGGATGGATGGCTGCACCGGCTGCAGTGTCCCGCAGTGGTCCTTCGCGTGGAAGGGGTCTGGCGAAGGTCCCGAAAAACCCGTGGCGGACTCAAGCGTGTGTGCTACCTTGCCGAATCTGGTCCATCCACGGTCCCCCTGGGACCCCTCCCGGAGCCTCCATCCATGTGCGGAATCGTCGCTTACATCGGTCGTCGCCAGGCAAGCCCCATCCTGCTGGAAGGTCTCAAGCGCCTCGAGTACCGGGGCTATGACAGCGCCGGAGTGGCGGTCATGGAGGGGGGCACCCTGAAGCTGGCCAAGGCGGTGGGCCGGGTGCGTAACGTGGAGGACCTGATCGAGAAGCAGGGCAACTTCAACGGCACCATCGGCATCGCCCACACGCGGTGGGCCACGCACGGCGGCGTGACCGACCGCAATGCGCACCCGCACCGCGACGACGCGAAGATGGGTCACGGCATCGCCGTCATCCACAACGGCATCATCGAGAACTACGCCAGCCTGAAGACCTGGCTCACCGAGAAGGGTCACGTCTTCTCCAGCGAGACCGACACCGAGGTGCTGGCCCACCTGATCGGCGAGCTCTACAAGGGCGACCTGGAGAAGGCGGTGCAGGCGGCACTGCGCGAGGTGACCGGCGCCTACGCCATCGGCGTGATCTGCCAGAAGGAGCCCGACGTGCTGGTGGTGGCCCGCAAGGGCAGCCCGCTCATGGTGGGCGTGGGCAAGGACGAGTACGTGGTGGCGAGCGACTCGAGCGCCATCGTGGCGCACACCACGCAGGCCTTCACGCTGGCCGATTACACCGTGGCCAAGCTCACGCGCGATTCGTTCCGCACCAGCACGGTCGATGACGTGCCGGTGGACGCCCAGGTGAAGGAGCTGGAGTTCGACCTGGCCGAGATCGAGCTGGGCAACTTCGAGCACTACATGCTGAAGGAGATTCACGAGCAGCCGCGCGCGCTGCGCATGACGCTGCAGGGTCGCGTGGACACGCGTGGCGGACAGATCGTGCTCGGTGGCGTGTCGCAGATGGCGAGGCAGCTGGCCACGGCGCGGCGACTGGTGTTCGTGGGTCAGGGCACCGCGCTGCACGCGTGCATGATCGGCACGTACCTCATGGAGGAGCTTGGCAAGATCCCCAGCGACTGGGACTACGCCAGCGAGTTCCGCTACCGCAATCCGATCGTCGAGGAAGGCACCGTGGTCGTGGCGGTCAGCCAGAGCGGCGAGACGGCCGACACGCTGGCTGCGCTGCAGGAGGCGAAGAGCCGCGGCGCGCTGGCACTGGGCATCGTGAACGTGGTGGGCAGCAGCATCGCCCGCGAGACGGACGCGGGCGTGTACCTGCGCGTGGGTCCCGAGATCGGCGTGGCCAGCACCAAGGCGTTCGTGGGCCAGGTCATGGTGGCCAGCATGCTGGCGCTCTTCGTGGGACGTCGCCGCTACCTGAGTGCCGATTACGTGGGCAACTTCCTGCAGAACCTGGAGCGCATTCCGGCGGCCATCGAGCGCACGCTGCAGCTCAGCGACCACATCAGGAAGGCCACTGCCAAGTACATCGAGCGCGAGAACTGGCTCTTCCTGGGCCGCGGCCTGAACTGGCCGGTGGCGCTCGAGGGCGCTCTCAAGCTGAAGGAGATCAGCTACATCCACGCCGAGGGCATGCCCGCGGCCGAGATGAAGCACGGCCCGATTGCGCTGATCGACAAGGGCATGCCGGTGGTGTTCGTGGCCACCCGCAACAGCCAGTACGAGAAGGTGCTCAGCAACATCGAGGAAGTCCGCAGCCGCGGTGGCCACGTGATCGCGGTGGCGACCGAGGGCGACGAGCACATCAAGAGCCTGGCCGAGGACGTGTTCTACGTGCCCGACGTGCCGGAACTGCTGCAGCCGCTGGTCAGCGTGGTGCCGCTGCAGCTGCTGGCGTACCACGCGGCGGTGATGCGCGGCAAGGACGTCGACAAGCCCCGGAACCTGGCCAAGAGCGTGACGGTGGAGTGAAGAGGGACGGGCCTACATATCGGACCCCGCCACTGTCCGCCCCGGTCATTCCCAACGCCCCCGCCGAGGACCCCATTCACTGCGTCCCCGGGTCCACAACCCACCCTGTCAGGCTGGCCTCATGAAGCCTCGGATCGCCATCATCGCCGAGAAGTACGGCGGCATCGGAGGCAGCGAGCGTTTCGTGAAGGAGGTCACCGAGCGGCTTGCCGCGACTGAGCAATACGAGTTCCACGTGTTCGCCAACCGCTGGGAGGCGGGGTGCGCGGACATCACCTTCCACAAGGTTCCACGCATCAAGTTCCCGCGCTTCCTTCGCCCCTGGTTCTTCACGGCGATGGCGCAGCGCATGATCGCGCGGGGCGGGTTCGACCTGGTGCACTCGCACTGGCCCACCTTCAAGGCGGATGTCTTCAGCACGCATGGGTGTCCGCACGCGTACTGGGTGAAGCATGTGCTGAAGAGACGGCCGAATCTCTTCGATCGCGCGATGATGATGATCGACAGGCGCATGATCGCTGGTGGTGCGGACTCGGTGTTCATGCCCGTGAGCGCGTTCCTGAAGGAGCGGTTCGAGGAGGTGTTTGGCCAGTTGCCAGGGGAGTGGCAGGTGGTGCACCCTGGAGTGGACGTGGAACGTTTCGCGCTCGACCCCAAGGCGCGAGCCGAGATTCGCGCGAAGCACGGCATCGCCGCCAACGAGTTCGTGGTGCTGTTCGTGGGCATGAACTTCGGGCCCAAGGGGCTCGGCCCGCTCATGGAGGGATTCGCCGAGTTCCGGCGCCGACAGCCTGGGAAGCCGGCACGCCTGCTGGTGGTGGGGCGCGGCCCGGTGCCGGAGTTCCAGAGAAGGGCCGCGGTGCTGGGAATCGGCAAGGACGTGATCTTCGCCGGGCCGCAGACCACGGGCATCGAGCGCTACTACAGCGCCGCGGACGTCTTCGCGCTGCTGAGCGAGTTCGAGACCTTCGGCATGGTGGTGCTGGAGGCGATGGCGGCGGGGTTGCCGGTGGTTGTGAGTGAGAGCATGGGGGTGCGGGATGTGGTTGAGAACTCGGGCCTCATTATTCGTTCGGATCAACCCGAGATCGTGAGCCTTGCACTCGAGCGGCTGAGTGATGATCACGCCGCGCGTGGGCGGGTCGCTGGCGTGGTCCCCTCTGGCTCCTGGGACGTCACGGCTTCACGCATCAGTAGCATCTATGTCCGATGTCTCTCGCACCGCGGCGTCAGGAGAACCGCATGAAGGCCGTCATCCTCGCTGGTGGCATGGGTACTCGCATATCGGAAGAGAGCCATCTTCGCCCCAAGCCGATGATCGAGATTGGTGGTCGACCGATTCTCTGGCACATCATGAAGATGTACTCCTCGCACGGCGTGCAGGATTTCGTGATCTGCTGTGGCTACAAGGGCTACATGATCAAGGAGTACTTCGCGAACTACTTCCTGCACAATTCCGATGTCACCCTCGATGTGCAGCGCAACGCGATGGAGGTGCATCAGCGGTTCGCCGAACCATGGCGCGTGACGCTAGTCGACACGGGCGAGCAGACCATGACGGGTGGCCGTCTGAGGCGCGTCGCCCAGCACCTGCAGGGAGACGAGGATTTCTGCTTCACTTATGGCGACGGTGTGAGTGACGTCGATCTGGGCGCCGTGATCCGCTTCCATCGTTCCCATGGCGCAGCAGCCACGCTCACCGCCGTCACGCCGGCTGCCCGGTTCGGCGTGCTCGACATCACGTCGGATGACGTGGTGCGGTCGTTTGCCGAGAAGCCGACCGAGGGTGGGGGTCTGGTCAATGGCGGCTTCTTCGTGCTCAAGCCGTCCGTGCTAGGACTGCTGCAGGGAGATGCCACCGTGTGGGAGCGTGAACCCCTCGAGCAGCTCGCTCGGAGCGGACAGCTTCGTGCGTACCGGCATCGCGGCTTCTGGCAGCCCATGGACACGCTTCGAGACCGACAGCTGCTCGAGGAGCTCTGGAGGAAGGATCAGGCCCCATGGAAGACCTGGACTTGAACCGCTTCTGGAAGGGGAAGCGGGTGCTCGTCACCGGACATACCGGCTTCAAGGGAGGCTGGCTGTCGCTCTGGCTCGGGCGGCTTGGAGCGCAGGTTCACGGATTCGCGTTGAAGGCCCCCACGCAGCCCAGTCTCTTCGAGGAGGCGCGTGTCGCCGAGGGCATGACATCGACGATCGGCGACATCCGGGATCCCGAATCCCTGCAATCCGCCCTTGGACGCGCCGAGCCGGAGGTCGTGTTCCATCTCGCCGCACAGCCCATCGTCCGACAGTCCTACGCGGAGCCCGTCGAGACCTTCCACACCAACGTGATGGGCACGGTCAACGTGCTCGAGGCGGTCCGGCACGCCCCCTCGGTGCGGGCGGTGGTGAACGTGACCACCGACAAGTGCTACGAGAATCGAGAGTGGCAGAGGGGTTACCGCGAGGATGACCCGCTGGGGGGCCACGACCCCTACAGCGGCAGCAAGGCATGCGCCGAGATCGTGGGCGCGGTCTATCGGCGTTCCTTCATGTCGTCGCGCGCCGATGGCGGTGCCGTCGGTGTCGCGAACGCTCGCGCCGGCAACGTGATCGGCGGCGGGGATTGGGCGAGGGATCGACTGATCCCGGACATGATTCGCGCGATCGTCTCGGGCGTGCCGGTCCGCATACGCAATCCAGCGTCCACCCGGCCATGGCAGCATGTTCTCGAGCCGCTGTCGGCATACCTGCTGCTGGCCCGGCGACTGCTTTCGGGTGACGTGTCGGTGGCGGATGCCTGGAACTTCGGGCCCGACGCGAGCGACGTCCGTCCAGTGTCGTGGATCCTGGATCGCTGGGCGGCTCGCTGGGGGGAGGGGTTCGCCTGGAGCCGAGATGACGGAGACCATCCGCACGAGGCACGGCTGTTGCAGCTGGACATCGGCAAGGCGAGAGAGAGACTCGGCTGGAGGCCGAGGTGGTCGCTCGAGGATGGCCTTGATCGCACCATCGACTGGTATCGCGAGTGGCGACGTGGAGGCGACATGCGTGCGGCTACCATCCGTCAGATCGAGGACTTTTCCGCATGTCGATGACGCCGCTGCAGATCGATGTGACCGCGCGTCTGGACGACTATCGTCGACGCATCGCGCAGCTGGTGGATGAATACGCGGCGATCGCCTTCGCGCCCCAGCCCTTCGTGCCTGGCCAGACGCCCGTTCCCCCGGCCGGCAAGGTGATCGGGGCCCCGGAGATCCGCAACCTGGTGGAGGCATCGCTTGACGGCTGGCTCACCACCGGTCGATTCAATGGCGAATTCGAGCGCCGCCTGGCGAGGTTCGTCGGCGTGCGACATGCATTGACCGTGAATTCCGGTTCATCGGCGAACCTGGTCGCCCTGTCCACGCTCACGTCGCCGAGGCTCGGTGAGCGGGCGATCCGGCCCGGTGACGAGGTGATCGCGGTAGCCGCCGGCTTCCCGACCACGGTGAATCCCATCCTTCAGCACGGTGCGACTCCCGTCTTCGTCGACGTCTCGTTGCCCACCTACAACATCGATGTCCACCAGATCGAGGCCGCCATCACGCCCCGCACGAAGGCGATCATGCTCGCCCACACCCTGGGGAACCCTTTCGATCTCGATGCGGTGCTGTCCCTGGCGCGCCGGCACGGTCTGTGGCTGGTCGAGGATTGCTGCGATGCGTTGGGCAGCACGTACAAGGGGCGCATGGTCGGCACCTTCGGTGATCTCGCCACCCTCAGCTTCTATCCCGCGCATCACATCACGATGGGGGAGGGTGGCGCGGTGCTCACGAATGAGCCGCGCCTGAAGCGGATCGCGGAGTCGTTCCGGGACTGGGGCCGAGACTGCTTTTGTGATCCGGGCAAGGACAACACGTGCGGCAAGCGGTACGGCTGGAAGCTCGGCGGTCTTCCGGAGGGGTATGACCACAAGTACATCTACTCCCACATCGGCTACAACCTGAAGATCACGGACATGCAGGCAGCGTGTGGGCTGGCCCAGATGGATCGTCTGGAGGGCTTCATTGCGGCACGGCGCGAGAACTTCCGGTTCCTGCGGGAGCGACTCGCCGGACTAGCGCAGCAGATCGTGCTTCCGGAGGCGACCGAAGGATCCGATCCATCGTGGTTCGGATTCCCGATCACGCTTCGCGACGAATGTGGCGTGCGCAGGGTGGACCTGCTTCGCGCGCTCGACGCGGATCGCATCGGCACGCGTCTGCTGTTCGCGGGCAACCTGGTGCGGCAGCCGTCGATGGAGGGTTGGCGCTATCGCATCGCCGGCAACCTGACGAACACGGATCGCGTCATGGAGCGCACCTTCTGGATTGGCCTGTATCCCGGTCTCGGCCGTGAGGCCCTGTCCTACGTGTGTGACCGGATCCGGGACTTGCTCCTGCGGCCTTTGCATGGCATCTGAAGCCCTCGGTCCAGGGCTGCCGGCGGCCGATCTTCAGGCTGCGGTCGAACAGGTCGGATCCCGCTGGGAGGCGGTGCGGCGGGCACGCGTGCTCGTCACGGGCGGCACCGGATTCGTGGGACGTTGGCTTGTCGAGGTGCTTGGCTCGGCGAGACAGTCGCGTGCGCTGGATTGCCATGCCCTGATCCTGACCCGCAATGCGCGTCGCGTAATCGATCGCTGGCCATGGATCGCGTCACAGCCCTGGGTCCAGTTCATCGAATCGGATGTTCGATCGCTCCGTGGTGTCAGCGGACCGCTCCAGGTGGTACTCCATGGTGCGGTTGACACGGGAACCGCCGAGGATCCGATGACGATCCGGGAGGTGTGCGAGGAGGGGGCACGCCGGGTGCTCGGGCTGGCGGGCGCATGCGACACGCAGCGCTTTCACTTGATGAGTTCCGGCGCTGTCTACGCCGCGCGAGGCGTTGGTCAGGCCGACCCAGCGGAGGGTGAGTCGATCGATGGACCGGAACCGGGACCGTATGGCGCCTACTCCGAAGGCAAGCGTGCGGCCGAACGAATCGTGCAGTCCGCGACCATCGACGGCTGCGCGATGACGGTTTCTCGCGTGTTCGGCGTCGTCGGTCCGGGCCTGCCCCTCGACGGTCGATTCGCGATCGGCAACTTCATCCGGGACGGTCTCTCGGGCGGACCGATCCGCGTTCATGGCGATGGCAGGGCGGTGCGGTCGTACCTGCACGCGGCGGACATGGCCGCATGGATGTGGTCCATCGCGCTCGGGGCGCCATCGGGCGCCGTTCTTAACGTGGGATCGCCGGACGCGATCACGATGCTGGAGCTGGCTGATCGGGTGCGCAGCCTATTGTCACCCCAGGCGGAGATCGTGGTCCAATCAGTCGGTTCCGTCGGATCCACGCGATACGTGCCTGATGTCTCGGCCATTCGCGGAATGCTGGCGATGTCGCCGAGCCGATCGCTGGAGACGTGCATTCGCGGCACCGCCGCGCACTACCATCCCCTCGCAGGTCCAGCATGAATGGCGCCGAATACATCGCAAGGGAAGTCGAGCGTCGCGGTGTGACGCACGTGTTCGAACTGGTCGGGGGCATGATCACCTTCCTGATCGACGCCCTGCGCGAGAAGACGGCGGTGCAGGTCATCAGCATGCATCATGAGCAGGGTGCCGGTTTCGCTGCTGAGGGTTTCGGCCGCATGGTGGGCATTCCGGGCGTGGCGTTGGCGACCAGCGGACCGGGTGCCACCAATCTGCTGACGGCCATCGGTAGCTGCCACTTCGACTCCACGCCCGCCGTCTTCATCACGGGTCAGGTCAATCGTGCCGAGATGAAGGGCGATCGGGCGATCCGACAACTGGGCTTTCAGGAGACCGACATCGTCACCATGGCGAAGCCAATCACCAAGATGGCCGAACTGGTGATGGATCCAGCATCGCTCCCGAAGACGATCGATCGTGCATTCCGCGTGGCCACGCAGGGACGTCCGGGACCCGTGCTGCTGGATGTGCCCATGGACGTCCAGCGAGCCGAGGTCGAGCCTTCACGCCCCATGGCGGCAGGCGTCTCGCAGGAACCGAGATCGCTTGACGAATTCTGGGTCGACTTTCAGCGATGCTTGCAGGCCGCCTCGCGTCCACTGATTCTTGCGGGCGGCGGCCTGCGCTGCGCCCGGGTGGTCGAGCCCTTCCGTCGGCTTGTGGCGGGTCTGGGCATTCCGGTCGTGCACTCGCTGATGGGCGTCGATGTGCTGGCCAGCGATGATCCGATGCGAGTCGGTCTCATCGGCAGCTATGGCAATCGATGGGCCAACTTGGCGATCAGCGAGTGCGATCTGATGTTGGTGCTCGGCAGTCGCCTGGACGTGCGCCAGACTGGTTCCGACACTGTCGGATTCAAGGGCGATCGACGCATCTTCCATGTCGACTGCGAGATGGGCGAGATGAACAATCGTGTCACCGGTTGCAGTGCGTTGGTCAGCGGCCTTGGTGACTTCATCGGGCATGCGCTGGCCTGCCCAGGAACGTGGGCCGGTTCTGGATTGTGGCGCGAGCGACTCGCGGACCTGAAATCCCAGTGGCCCGATACGGAGGAACTGCGCGGCGTCGAAGGCATCAATCCAAACGCCCTCATGCGGCACCTGTCCCAGGTCGCGGGATCGGCGGCGGCCTTCGTGGCGGATGTGGGGCAGCACCAGCAGTGGGCAGCCCAGTCGCTTCAACTTCGGCCGGATCAGCGGTTCCTCACCTCAGGTGGCATGGGAGCCATGGGATTCGCACTTCCTGCGGCCATTGGCGCCTCGCTCGCAACGGGCCGTCAGGTGGTCGTGATCGCGGGAGATGGCGGATTTCAGTTGAACATTCAGGAACTTCAGACGATCGTCCGGCTGGGTCTTCCAGTGAAGATGCTGGTGATCGACAACGGATGCCATGGCATGGTTCGGCAGTTCCAGGAGTCGTATTTCAAGGGGCGATATCACTCGACCATGTGGGGCTACAGCGCTCCCGACTTCGAGAGGGTTGCCGCCGCCTACGGCGTTCCATCCGCGACCGTGATTTCGCCTTCCGAGATCGATCACGGACTCGCGAGGTGCTTCGCTGATCCGGGCTCGCCCTTCCTGCTGGTGGTGAAGGTCCACGCCATGGCCAATGCCTATCCGAAGCTCGCCTTCGGCAGACCGATCTCGCAGATGGAGCCGCTCGTGCGCTCGATCGAGATGGAAGGGACGTGAGTCGGTCGGGGTGATCGAACCCCCAGGGTCCTGGGTCAAGGGCCCCGGCCTGCACCGGCGGCCACGGGCGGATACAACTGGCGCTAGGAAACCCGGATGCCGCTGATCTCGACGCGAACGCTGCAACGACGGTGGAAGACGAGGGTGCGCCGCTGGGTATTCGGATCGTACTCCCAGTACGGCGAGGACCTGCACATCGACGCGATGCTCGGCGTACGCCTGCCGTTCTATGTGGATGTCGGCGCGAACCACCCGGTTCACCTCAGCAACACGTGGCGGTTCTATCGTCGGGGTGCTCACGGCATCAACATTGAGCCTGATCCATCGATCTTTCCGCGACTCGCGGCCCGGAGGCTTCGGGATGTCAACCTGCAGATCGGCATTGGATCTGAGCGGGAAAGCCTGCCGTTCTATCGCATGAGCGCAAGCACGCTCTCCACCTTCAGTCGATCGGATGCCGAGCTGTACCTGAAGGACGGCTATCGCATCGTCGAGACCGTGCAGGTGCCGGTTCGACCGCTGGCGGAAGTGCTCGCTGAGCACAGGCCCGAGGGGCCCATCGATCTCTGCTCGATCGATGTCGAGGGGCGTGAGCTGGACATACTCTCGAGCAATGACTGGAAGCGGTTTCGACCGACGGTGGTCGTGCTGGAGATCAATCGGGACGAGACAGGATTGCTGTCGGCGATGGACGACCTTGACTACGTGCTCGTAATCAACAACGGTACCAACGGCCTCTTCCTGGACGCCCGGGCCAGGTCCACCCGACGCCTCGCCGCCTCCGCATCGTGAAGCTCGCCTACTGCAACGGCATTCGCCAGTTCCATGCGAATCGCCTCGCGGATCGCGCCTGGGCATCCAGGTATCCGGGCGCCGGGTGGGTGAGCGTGCTGCATCAGCGGGCGGTTCGCGGGGGTCACGAGATCGCCTCGGGAGACGTCGCCCTTGAGCGTGTGCGTCGGGGCGAGTGGAGCGCTGCCGATGTGCACGTGCTGCAGGAGCTCGATTCGTGGCACGGCATGGAACTGTGCCGCCTCGGGGCTCGCCCGACGCTCTTGATGTCGTTGGAGTCACCCCTGGTCGCCTTCCGGAGTTTCGACCACCTGCGCCGAAAGGTGGCACCCTTCGCGCATGTCATGGGGCCATCCTTGCTGCTCAGTGACAGTCTCGTGGCCCGGGCGGCGCAACTGCATCCGCTCACCTTCCCGTCCTTCTGGATGGACACGGTCGTGCAGCAGGATGATCGCCCCCGTTCATCGGGTTTGGTGCTTGTCGCGGCCAACAAGCACTGGAGCGAAGGCTCCCCGGCAGGTCTGGTTGATTTCCGCACCATGCTGCGATGGATCCGTCGAGGCCTCCGACGACGCCTCTCGCCGACCTATCGAGCGGTCGGCGCTTGCCAATTGCACGACGAGCGATTGCGGGTCATCGAGACGCTGTCACGACAGTCGTCCATCCAGGTCTGGGGGAAGGGCTGGGATGTCCTCGACAACCTTCCAGCCGCTTCACGCGAGCGCATCGCCACGTGCGGCCTTTGCTGGCATGGTCCGTGCGAGGACAAGGCGACGGTGCTGAAGGGCTTTGACTTTGCGCTTGCCTACGAGAACACGGCGTGCCATGGCTATGTGACCGAGAAGATCATCGATGCCATCCATGCGGGCTGCGTACCGATCTACCGGGGTGCGCCAGATGTGCATCGAATTGTTCCTCAGGATGCCTTCGTGGAGGCGACGGGCCTTGCGGCAACATCGGATCCCATGCGGTGGATCATGGAGCGGTCGTCTGGGCGCATGGAGTCCATTCGGCGGTCTGGCCGGGAATTCCTGAATTCTCCGGCGGGTCAAAGACACAGCCACGAGGGGTTCGCCTCGTGGGTGCTTGAACTCTGCGTATCAGCCCAAGGCGGAGGCACGGCCTGATGTCCGAGGCGTCGATCGAGATCCTGGTGCTCACGTACAACCGGTCGGGGCTGCTGGCTCGCGCCCTCGAATCGATCACGAACCAGACCCGGTCGGCATGCCGAATTCGCGTTCTGGACAATGGAAGCACGGACGACACGCCCGGCATCGTGAGGGGGTTCGCGAGCGCCGGCGTTGAACTCGTGCGTCACGAGCGGAACGATCCACGGGGGTGCTGGAGCACGCTCCAGGCCATGGTCGAGGCGCCCTGGGCCATGCTCTTCCACGATGATGATCTGCTCCATCCCGAGTGCATCGAGCGCATCTCGCAATCGCTGTCGCCAGGTCCGCAGCCATCGGTGGTCGTGACGTTGATGCAAGCCTTTCGTGGGCTGGCGCCCGGCTTTCCCCCGCTTGGAGCATGCCGACCAGAACGCATGACGGCTCGCGAGTTGGCCCGCCGGCTCTACCGGGGTCTCGCCGTCCCGTTCTGCACCGCTGTATATCGGCGTGATGCGCTGCAGTCCCAAGAGGCGGATCTCGCCACGTTCGGCAAGATCTTCGACCGGCCCCTGATCCTCGATGTCGCGGCGGTCTCGGGCGCGATGCTCATTCCCGAGCCGCTCGTGCTGTACCGACAGCATGAAAGTCAGGACAGTTCCCATCGTGCATCCGGACCGTTCCCGGCACAGGTGATCAGTCTTCAGAGGCGATACCGCGAAATGCTCGGCGAGAGCACTCTGCAGGCTTCGGGCAGGGCGTTCCTGCGTCGGAATCGACGAAATCTGATCCGCGAGCATTCCGCGATGCAGGGAAGCCCCGGATGGGATGTGCCCCTGGATCGTTTCCTCATGGACGCCGTGCTCGGTGGCGGGGCGTCGCGAAGATCCCTCGGGACAGGTCTGGCCTATGCATGGCTGACGGACGGCCCCCGGGCGATGGAACGCCTGGTTCGTTCGCTGCTCGCGCGAAGGTGACGCTTCAGCCTCTGGATGCCAGATCCTCGAGGCCGTGTCTCAGGTCACCGCGTTCGCCTGCCGCTCCGCCTTCCCGAACGTGAAGCTCTTCCCCACGAAGTCCACGCGCACCGTGTCCCCCTCGGCGAACGCGCCCCCCAGGATCCGGCCCGCGATCGGGTTCTCCAGCCGCTGCTGAATCACCCGCTTCAGTGGCCGCGCCCCGAACGCCGGGTCGTAGCCCTCGTCCGCCAACGCGTTCACCGCGGCAGGTGTGAGCTCCAGATCCAGCCCGCGGGCCTTCAGCCGCTTGCGCAGCCCACCCACCTGGATCTCCACGATCCCCGCCAGCTGCTTCCGACCCAGCTGGCGGAAGACAACGGTCTCGTCGATGCGATTGAGCAACTCGGGTCGCAGGTGCTTCTTCAGCAGCCCGCGCACATGCGCCGCGATCATCTCGTCCGGCTCGCCCTTCTCGGTCATGTCCAGGATGGCCTGGGCACCGATGTTGCTGGTCATCACGATGATGGTGTTCGTGAAGTCGACCGTGCGGCCCTGACCATCGGTCAGTCGGCCGTCATCAAGCACCTGCAGCAGCACGTTGCTCACGTCGGGGTGCGCCTTCTCCATCTCGTCGAACAGCACCACGGCGTAGGGGCGGCGACGCACGGCCTCGGTCAGGCGTCCGCCCTCCTCGTAGCCGACGTAGCCAGGAGGAGCGCCGATGAGCCTCGCCACGCTGTGCTGCTCCATGAACTCGCTCATGTCGATGCGCACCATGGCGTCCTCGGTGTCGAAGAGGAACTCCGCCAGCGCCTTGCACAGTTCGGTCTTGCCCACGCCGGTGGGGCCCAGGAACAGGAAGCTGCCGATCGGGCGATGCGCCTCGCCCAGGCCCGCGCGGCTGCGGCGCACCGCCTCGGACACCGCCTTCATCGCTTCCTCCTGGCCAACCACGCGATGACGCAACTGCTCCTCCATGCGAAGCAGCTTCTCGCGTTCGCTCTCGATCAGGCGGCTCACGGGAATGCCCGTCCACTTGCCCACCACCATGGCGATCTGCTCGCTGTCCACCTCCTCGCGAACCAGGGCTGTGCCGGTCTCCAGGCGCTTCTTGAGGGCGGTTTCCGCAGCCTTCAGCTTCCCCTCCAGATCACGCATCTCTCCGTACTGGATGCGTGCCGCTTTCTCGAGCTGGCCGGCGCGCTGGGCCTGTTCGAGCTCGGTCTGCTTGCGGTCCAGGTCGGTCTTGCACGCCTTGATGGCGTCGAGGTCCTTCTTCTCCACCTCCCACTGGGCGGTCAGGGAGCGATTGCGCTCCTGCAGGCCGGCCAGTTCGCCCTCGATGGCGTCCAGGCGCTTCCGGCTCTCCGGATCCTTCTCCAGTTTCAGGGCCTCGCGCTCGATCTCGAGCCGCATCACCTCGCGGCGGATCTCGTCGATGCTCGCGGGCACGCTGTCGTTCTCCATGCGGAGGCGGCTGGCCGCCTCGTCGAGCAGGTCGATCGCCTTGTCGGGCAGGAAGCGGTCGGCGATGTAGCGGTGGCTCAGCGTGGCGGCGCTCACGATGGCGCCATCCTGAATGCGCACGCCGTGGTGCGCCTCGTAGCGGGCCTTCAGGCCGCGCAGGATGGCGATGGTGTCCTCGACGCTGGGTTCGCCCACGAACACCGGCTGGAAGCGGCGCTCGAAAGCCGGGTCCTTCTCGATGTGCTTGCGGTACTCGTTGAGCGTGGTTGCACCGATGCATCGCAGTTCCCCGCGCGACAAGGCAGGCTTGAGAAGGTTGCCGGCGCTGGGGCTGCCTTCGGTCTGGCCCGCACCCACGATGGTGTGCAGCTCATCGATGAACAGGATCACGCTGCCCTCGCTGGCGGCCACCTCACGCAGCACGGCCTTCAGGCGTTCCTCGAACTCGCCGCGGAACTTGGCGCCGGCGAGCAGCTGGCCCACGTCGAGTGCCATGATGCGTGAGCCCTTCATGCCCTCGGGGCAGTCGCCGTTCACGATGCGAAGGGCGAGGCCCTCGGCGATCGCGGTCTTGCCCACGCCCGGCTCGCCGATCAGCACTGGGTTGTTCTTGCTGCGGCGGCTCAGCACCTGCATGCAGCGGCGGATCTCCTCGTCGCGGCCGATCACCGGATCCAGCTTGCCGCTCTGCGCGCGTTCCGTCAGGTCAATGGCGTACTTCTTGAGTGCCTCCATGGCACCTTCGGCGTTCGGATCGTTCACCGCGTTCACGCCGCTGGCCTTGCGAATGGCCTCGATGGCGGCCTGCACACGGGTGCGGCTCACGCCGAGGCTGCTCAGGACTTCCTTGGCGGCTGTCTTCGTCTCGGCCAGCGCGAGCAGCAGGTGCTCGGTGCTCACGTAGGCATCCTTCATGCGCTGCGATTCGCGTTCGGCGTCAGTCAGCACCTGCATGAAGGGCTGCCCGGGCGAGGCCTGCGCACCCTGCACCTTCGGCAGGCGGCGGAACTCGGACTCCGCGGCGTCGATGGCCCGAGCGGCATCGACCCCGCATCGCTGAAGAATGCTCGAGGCGACGCCGTTCTTCTCTTCAAGGGTGGCGAGCAGCAGGTGCAGGGGGCTGAGTTCACCGTGTCCGGACAGGTTGGCCCGGCTCTGAGCGCCTTGGATGGCCTCCTGAGCGAGCGTCGTGAATCGGTCGAGTCGCATGGAGCGTGTCCTTTCGTGGGCGAGGCAAATTCGCCTCGAGATCCCGGCAACCTGCGTGCCAGAAAGGGACGGGCCTACATATCGGACGCGTCAAAGACGCGTCCAATATGTAGGCCCGTCCCTCACCGGAAACCCATCAGGCACCAGTTCCGGCCGTCCATTCAACCACCCCACAAGCCATCGGAACGCATCCACCAGCCGAGGCCCGGGCCGATTGAACATCTGGTTGCCATCCACCACCGCGATCGCGCCGGGCCTGCCCTCCATTACCGCCGGCAGCAGGGGCCACCACCGCGTGCCCTGCAGGACCTCCATTTCCTGCCATGCCCGGTCGAGCGAAAACCCGCACGGACAGATCACCACCCGCTCTGGAGCCGCCTCGATGATCTCCTCGGGCGAGAGTTGCCGACTCTTCGACCCCGGCTGGCCAAGCGAGTGCCGGCCCCCGGCCGCCTGCACCATTTCGGGGGTCCAGTGTCCGCCGCCGAAGGGGGGATCGCACCACTCCAGGAACAGCACCTCCGGCCCGGGCACGTAGGGGTTCACGAAGTCCACAGCGCTCCACCATGCCTCGCGAAGTTCAACCATGGCCCGCTGTGCGGCATCGGCGCGGCCCACCACCTCGCCCACGCGCAACACGTCGTCAAGAACGTCCCAGACCGTGCCGGGATTCAGGTTCACCACCTCGGGGGGGCGAGGCATGCTGGCGGCCACTCGCTGCACCGTCCGCAGGTCGATCGAGCAGACCTCGCAAAGATCCTGGGTCAGGATCACGTCCGGCTGCAGATCCCGGAGAGCCGCCTCGTCCAGCAGGTACAGGCTGGCACCTTCACCGCTCCGCAGCGCCTCTCGCACTTGTCGATCGATCTCCGCACTGCGCTGTCCGTGCGTTCGTGCCGCCGTCAGCACGGGCCGATCGGACACCTCCGGGGGGAAGTCGCATTCGTGGCTGCGTCCCACAAGCATCTCGCCCGCGCCGATCCTGCACAGGATCTCCGTGGCCGAGGGCAACAGGCTCACGACGCGCATGCCTGCGATCGTACGAATGGGATCCGGAATCCCGCATGCCGGAAAAAGGCGGACGCCCCGGAGGTGGCCGGGGCGTCGCGAGTGTCCGTCGAACTGGGGATCCTAGATTCGAACTAGGACTAACTGAGTCAGAGTCAGTTGTGCTACCGTTACACCAATCCCCAAGGCAGGGCGGAGATTCTAGCAGTACCGCCGGCTCAACCCATGCCGCGGCCCGAGGTTCGGGCGGGCACGTCCCTCAGCCACCGGTAGTGCCGGGAATCTCGTCATCGGGTCGCTTGGCGGGCCGGGAAGCGGCCAGTTCGGGCCATTGGGCCATCAGGATGCCGGCCAGCATCAGTCCGCAGCCGGCGTACTGCACCCAAGCCAGCCGTTCCTCGCCCAGCAACGCCCCGAACAGCGCGGCGAAGAGGCTCTCCAAGCTCAGGATCACCGCTGCATGGGCTGGCGGAGCCGTTCGCTGGCCAACCACCTGCAGCGTGAATGCCACGCCCACCGCCACCGGCCCCAGGTACAGCATGGGCCAGAGCACCTGTTCGATCGCCTCCATGGAGGGCCACCGGGGCAGGAGCAGCAGGGCCGCTCCGCCCGTGACCATGAACTGCATCGCCGCCAGCTCGATCGGATCACAACGTGGCGAGAAGCGTCCGATCACCAGCACATGAATGGCCCAGGCCACCGCACAGGCCAGCACCAGCAGGTCGCCTTCGGACATGCCGAAGTCCGAAGTCACGCTGAGCAGGTAGAGGCCCACGGCCGCAAGCAGGGATCCCGCCCACACTGCCGGATGGGTCCGCACACCACCGAGCAGCCCAAGCATGGGCACGAAGAGCACGTAGAGACCCGTGATGAATCCGGCGCTGCTGGCGGTGGAACCCCGCTCGATACCCATCTGCTGGAGCACGAAGGCGACCAGCATCAGGACGCCCGCGATGAGCCCGCCCCTGAGCACGATCGGTGCCGGCGACGTGGTCCGGACCAGGCGTCTGCGAAACGCCACGATCGGCAGCAGCAGCAGGCCACCCGCCAGGAATCGCAGGGCCGCGATCTCCATGGCACTCAGGCACGGCGAGACCTTCCGCTGGGCCACGAAGGCAGCGCCCCAGATGGCTGAGGCCACCAGCAGCATCAGATCCGATCGCCAGGCGATGCCCGTGCGACTCAAGGGCACACCACGGTGGCCTTGGCCTGTATCACCCGACCATCGGCGAGTCGAAGCCGAGCCTCCATCGGCAATGCCCCACCCTCGGTGCACGCGGTTGCGGGCAGCTCCAGCCTGAGCCGGTAGACCCGAAGCACGTCGTCCCACACGGCCGCATTCGTGTCCATGGCCGAAAGGTCGGCCTCCACCGCACGCATCGAATCACCCTGGCTGGCCTGCACCCAGAGCATGCCCACGGCTCGGGTCGGGTCCCCATCCGGATCGCGGCATTCGACAAGGGCCTCCACGCGCAGGCCATCTCCCAACCGAACCGTCCGGGTCAGGGGATGCACGCGGATCTCGACCGGCTCGAAGGGCCAGCCACCGCCGAGAGACGTGGGCTCGCCGGGACCCGTGAGCGAGGCCTGATGCTGCGCGGGTGCGCAAGCCAAGGGCACGAGGGCGAGGGCCACCAGGGCACACATGGCGAGAACGCGGCTCACGCGGCGAGCATATCGCTGCCCTTCCTCGCTCGGTGGGTTAGCATCCGCGCATGCGACTCGACACGCCTCGTCCGGTGATGCTCGCCGCCCTGCTCCTGGCTGGTGCTTGCGCCAGTGCGCCAAGCGCCAGTCGACCTGCAGCGACACCGCCCACGCCTCCCGCAGGCGCCGCGCCCGCGGGCATGCCGACCACGCCTCCTCACCTCATGCCCCGCGCCGATGGCACCTACGTGGATGAGCGTGGCCGCGTGCTCACGCCACCGCCGGTCATGCTGGGCGTGACCATGGAACAGCCCGGCCCCTCGCTGGTGGCGCACATGGGCATCAATCCTGCCCGGACCGCGCTGCTGGTGGACGTGATTCCCGGCCTGCCCGCGGACAAGGCGGGACTGAAGGATCACGATCTCGTCATCGCCGTGGATGGTTCGCAGGACGCCAGCCCGCACAACATCCGCACGCGGCTCAGGAAGATGAAGCCCGGAGACACCATCACCCTCACCGTCCGTCGTGGCAGCGAGTCCAGGACCGTCACCCTGAGCGCCGAGGCATGGCGGGCTGAGCACATGGTGCGTCCGCTTCATGCCGGGTCGTTCAACAGGCCGGGCCTGGGTCATGATGCCGACAGCGATCCCTCGCCGGCCGAGCTGGCGCCCATCATCGATCGACTGGAGCGGATCGAGCAGCAACTCCAGCAGCTCAACAAGCAGGTGAGTCCGCAGCCCGCGGCCAAGCCCGCCGCGCCAACCGCGCCGGCAACGCCCCGCTGACTGGATGAAGGCGACCCCGGTTTTCCCGGGTCAGCCCAGCGGCTCGACCAGGCTGTACTGGTCCAGGTTGAGCGTGACCAGTTCGCCATCGGGTCGGCGAAGTTCCAGACGATCGAGCCAGAGCTTGTCGTCACGGCCGTGCGCGAACCAGCTGCCGGTCCGGGCCTGACGCCAGCGGACCACCGTGCCTTCGACTGCCGTGGACCAGACCGTGTGGGTCTGCGGCATCTGCTGGGTGACGCGGATGCGGGTGCCGGGAGCCAGGACGGGCGTCTCGAGAGCCATGAGCGACGAAGTCTAGCGGGCGGGCTCAAGGGGAGCAGGCCCGATGGTGGCCAGCGTCAGTTGGTCCAGCCAGCCCGGCCCCCAGTGGTCGCGGATGGCGGCATTCACGCGGCCTGGGTCCAGGGCATCCACCTGTCGGGCCAGATCCTGCAGGCTGCGGGCCTTCCCCAGTCGGAACAGGTCGCCCGCCACGGTGCTTGCCCGCGCCGCTCCGCTCTCGCCCTGCATGACCAGGCGTGACTTCAGGCCGGTGCGCGCGCGCTCGAATTCCTCCGGCGTGATGCCCCCTCCGAACCGCTCCAGTTCCCCGCGAATGCACGCGAGCGTCTGCGCCGCGCGCTGCGGCGTGCTGCCCGCGTAGATCTGCAGTATGCCGCGGTCACGGCCGAGCGAGACGCTCCCTCCCACGCTGTAGCACAGGCCGCGCTTCTCGCGCACCTCGGTGAAGAGTCGGCTGCTCGATTCGCCGCCAAGCACCATGGCCGCCAGCTTGATCGCCAGGGCGTCCGGATGCGACTCCACCGGCGCGGGCAGGGCCAGCGCCAGATGGGTCTGCGAAGAGGGCAGGGTGAGATGGTCGGTGCCACCGAGGGCTGGTCGGGTCAGCGGTGGCTCCTGGGCCTGTCCGGTCCAACCCTCCGTCAACTTCCGCATCAGTGGCAGGATCGTGGCCGGGTCCACCGCGCCAGCGAAGGCCATCAGGCTTCCGCCCGGCACCGCGCGACGCCGCCATGCCTGCCGCAGCCCGTCCATGGTCAGAGAGCGGATGCCTTCGGCATGCCCGTACCCGGTGCGGTTGTAGGGGGCTGGAAGGAAACGCTCCGCCAGCCGAAGCATGACGAGGTGCTGAGGTTCGTCAGTCAGACCCTCGAGCGCCTGGATGGCCAGCCGCTGGACCGGCTCAAGATGCTCGGGATCCAGCCGAGGACCGAGCAGGGCATCCATGAGCAAGGGCAGGGCATCCGGAAGTCGCGAGCCCAGTGCCGTGGCCGTCATCAGCGTGTGGAAGGGATTGGCGGTGGTGCGGCGCTCGCAGCCCAGCGCATCCAGCGAGTCGTTCCAAGCACGACTCGCACGCGTTCCCGCTCCTCGCAGGATGAGTTCGGAGAGCAGCGTGCTCTCGCCCTCGCCCGCCGCGCCTTCGGGATCGCCCGCGGTGCCGCAGGGCACCAGGCCGCAGAGACTGGCCGTGGCCATGCCAGGCAGCGGCTCGACCGCGATCACGAGTCCATTGGGCAGTCTCTCCACCGTGATGCCTTGGCTCATGCGCGTGTTCCCCCGTTCATCCGTTCCTGCAGCCATGCCTGCACGGTATGCATGCCAGGCGGCTGCCGACGGAGCCACCGGGCCAGGACCAGTGCGCCTTGGGCGAAGAGCGCACGATCCAGGGCCTCGTGCTCCAGCACGATCCGTTCGCCGGGACCGGTGAACGCCAGGGTGTGCCGGCCCACCACGTCACCCTCGCGGATCGAGACGATGCGTTCCGCGGGCAGGCTCCCACCCGACCTGTTCACCGTGGTCGCCAGAGCCAGGGCGGTGCCTGATGGCGCGTCCACCTTCCGGGTGTGATGGGTCTCCTGCAGGTCGACGCGCCAACCCGGGCCCAGGCCGCGCACCGCCACCTCCACCATCCGATGCATGACCGCGACCCCCAGCGAGGTGTTGCTCGCCACCATGACCGGGATGTGCTCCGAGGCGCCCTCAAGCGCCTTGTGGAACTCCGCATCCAGCCCGGTCGTGCCCACCAGCAGGGCGGCGGAAACCGCCCTGGCGGCCTCCAAAGCCCGTTTCGAGCCCTCGGGCGAGGAGAAATCGATCACCACGTCGGTCTCCGAAGGCGCCGGATCTTGACGGCGCATCGCCGCCACCAGCGTGCACTCGGTTGCGGCGTTGATCGCCTCGATCAGCTTCGATCCCATGCGTCCACTCGACCCGAACACCGCCACGCGCAGGGGCGCATCGAAGCTCATCCGCGGCGCGTCGGGGTCGCTCGAGGATGATTGAGGAAGTTTTTGGTCAAGGCCCTTCACAAGTCGTGCCGATAAAGGTACAAGTACCGATGGAGTCGCGTTCCGTTACGCGGCGACTCCACACTCCGACACCCGCGTAACGCAACGAAGGAGCCATCCAATGGCCAAGAAGAAGAAGGCTG